>QKAI01000501.1 GCA_003246505.1 Spirochaetaceae bacterium
ATTTTTGATTAGATACTTATAGCTATAAAACTCTGTGCCTTAACTTACAAAAATACATATTGGTATAAAAATTGCTGCTAATGGGGCAGGAGGATTACTTCATGAGTATTGAACAGTTGACCGTGGGACTCGATACGGTCTGGGTCTTGCTGGCCGCTTTTCTTGTTTTTTTTATGCAAGCCGGATTCGGCATGGTTGAGGCCGGATTCATCAGAGCTAAAAACACCACCAATATTCTTACCAAAAACTTTCTCGATTTCTGTATGGCGTCGATCGGATTTTTCCTTTTCGGCTATGCCATCATGTTCGGTACGGGCAACGGTTTCATGGGTCTGACCGGATGGTTTATGAAGGGAGCCGAATCGGGGGCCGACGTGCCCGTCTATGCCTACTGGCTCTTCCAGGCCGCTTTCTGCGGCGCCGCGGCCACCATCGTCGCCGGCGGTATGGCGGAGCGTATGAATTTCAAAGCCTATCTGGTTTACTCATTCCTTATCTCCGCCTTCATCTACCCCATAGTGGGTCACTGGGGATGGGGCGGAGGCTGGCTCGCCGGGCTGCACTTCGCCGACTTCGCCGGTTCGGCCATCGTCCACACCACCGGCGGCGTGGCCGCCCTTGTGGGGACGATCATCCTTAAACCCCGCACCGGCAAATACCGGGCCGACGGTTCGGTGCGCATGATCGCCGGACATAACATTCCCCTGGCGTCCCTGGGCGTTTTCATCCTCTGGTTCGGATGGTACGGCTTCAACGCCGGCTCCACCCTGAGCGTCGGGGACGGGGAGGCCATCTCCCTGGTCGCCATGAATACGTCCCTGGCCGACGCGGCCGGGGGCATCCTGGCCATGGTTACGGTCTGGTTCAAATCGGGCAAGCCCGATCTTTCCATGGCCCTGAACGGCGCCCTCGCCGGCCTGGTGGCCATTACCGCCCCCTGCGCCTATGTCAGCTCCGGCTCTGCCATCCTTATCGGCGCCGTGGGTGGCGTTCTGGTCGTACTGGTCACGCTCCTCCTGGATAAGCTGCACATAGACGATCCGGTGGGCGCCTTCCCCGTACACGGGGTGAACGGCATCTGGGGAACCCTCTCGGTGGGACTCCTGGGCCAGAAGGCTCTGGGATTGAATTCGGACGGCCTGCTCCTGGGCGGCGGTTTTGCCCAGCTGGGGGTACAGTTCCTGGGCGTCGCTTCCATCGCCCTCTTCGTCGCCCTTACCATGGGGCTGATATTCATTCTGCTGGATAAAACCCTGGGCCTGCGGGTATCCGTGGAAGAGGAATACCGCGGTCTGGACATACTGGAACACGGACTGGAATCCTATTCGGGCTTCCAGATTATCGAGTAATCAGGCCATCTAAGGAGAATTGACCATGTTTTTAATTACAGCCATGATACAGCCCAATAAGTTCGAGGAGGTCAAGAAGGCCCTCTTCGCAGCGGAAATCACCAAGATGACCGTCTCCTCCGTCAAGGGATGCGGACAGCAGATGGGTTATGAGGAGTCCTTCCGGGGAGTCGCCCAGGAGATCAATCTTCTGAATAAAATCCGCCTGGATATCGCCGTTACCGAACCCTACGTGGAGAAGACCATCGAGGCCATCGTGGGGGCCGCCCATACGGACACGATAGGGGACGGCAAGATTTTCGTCACCGAGCTCAAGGACTGCATCCGCATCCGCACGGGCGAACGGGGCGACGCGGCTATCGGCTAGGCGCTGAGACCTTCCGGTCCGTTTATGTACTCCCGGAGTTTTTCGCAGGTCCCGAGCATGGGGGGGATGTTCTCCCTGGTTATGGGGTCGGGGCGGAAAATCTCCAGGGAGCAGAAGGACTGCTGATACCTGTCCAAACCTTTCAACTCCTCTCTCAGGTCCGCCGGGAGGGGAGTCACGCTTTCCAGTTTGTCGGCGATATCCACGAAACTGTGCCCTTCGGGGAGAACCCCGTTTTTCATAAGATAGCCCATGCTGAATTTCTCTATGGCCATGGCGGCCAGATTGAACAGGGCGTCGTCATTGAATTTTTCCGGTTTGCCGTACCCCCCCTTCGCGCAGAGGTAGAATTCCTCCCCGTGCTCCAGATAGGTTTTCCATTCTTCCAGTCCCATAGCGTTTCTCCTTATACTCTTTTTATGCAAGGGTCGTACCAAGTTGGAAGAGGGGAATGTAATTTATTTAAATCTTTTTTTGGTAAGAAAATAATGATGGATCACCGGTCCGGGCAAAAAAATACCCCGGCGAGAAAAATCACCGGGGTGTAAAAAATCAGTTCTTGCTACAAAAAGGTAGGTTACGGTGCGGAGGAGGCCATGATGTCGTTGGCTTCCATCTCCATATCAATCAGCGTCTTCTCTATGGCGGCCCCGTCAAGGATAGCATTGAATCCCGCATCGAGCATGTCCCGGATTTCGTCCCAGCCGATGAAGGGAGGCTCGGAGTAGCCGTCGGAGTTCAGAAGCACCTCAAAGGATTCGGCGTATTTGGGATTTTCAACCAGGTAGGATGACAGGCTGTCCTTGACGGATTTTCTGACAGGGTAGTAGTTGGTCGCCTTGACCCACTCGGTCTGGGAGGCGGTGTTGGTGTAGTGCTTGAGGAAGAGCCAGGCGGCCAGTTCCTTCTCCGGGGTGGACTTGCAGATGCTTACCGAGGGACCGTAAAGGTTCAGGGTCGGCTTTTTCGTGCTGTGGGGACCGGCGTAGAGACTCCATTCGAAGGGCTTCTCGCTGCCCATAACCGCTTTGTCGTAATAGGGAATGCCCGCGGAGGAGCTGGTGGTGAACATGACCTTGCCCACGCCGAAATCGGTCTGATCCCCGTATTTCTCGGCGATTTTCCGGCCGTAGCCGTCGTCGTAGAGCTTCTTCATAAAGGTCATGGTGTCCTTCATCTCCGGCGTGTTGAGGGTGTACAGGGTCTGATCCTTATTCAGGACCGAACCGCCCCGGGATACGACCATGGCGAAGATATTGGACGCGTCGGTGCTGATGGCGTAGCCGTAGGTATCCCCGGCGCTCTCCGTGGCGGCCTTGCAGACGGCGTAAAAGTCGTCCCAGCTCTGGGGGGGCGCTTCGAATCCCAGCTTTTCGAGCCAGGTCTGGTTGTAGTAGGTCATCTGGACGGACCGGTTGGGGGGGAATCCCAGTCTCTGGCCTCCGAACTGGGCGTTCACATCCTGGTCCAGAAAATCCATGATGAAATCGTCCCTGTCCTCCTTGGAGAGGCCCCAGGCCTTATTGTTGACAAGGCCGTTCAGGTCCACCAGGGTGTCGCTCAGCTGAAAGCTGGCGGCGCTGTTCTGGTAGCCCACCACCAGATCCGGGGTGGAATTCCCCGCGATGGCCGTGGTCATCTTGTTGTAGATGTCCGAATAGTATCCGGCGAATTCGGGTACCACCGTGATGCCCCACTCGTTGGTGGAGTTGAATTCGTTGATGATCTTTTCCAGGGCCTCGCCGTGCAGTTTGGATGAGGCGTGCCAGAAGACGACGGTCTGCCCGCTGGGATCTACCGTGTCGTAGGCCTTTGCCGATGAGGCTCCCTCGTTGCCGCCGCCGGCGAACAGGAATCCCGTAAGAAGAGCCAGGATGCTCAGAAGCATGATCGCTTTTTTCATTGTCTTTCCTCCATATTTATTCTGGTCATAGGGTTTACCCCTTCATACCCGTGTTGGTAATCGCCTCGGTTATCTGTTTCTGGGCGATGAGAAAGATGACGAGGATCGGCGCCAGGGCCACCATGGCCGATGCCATGCGCAGCTGGGTTTCCGGTCCCGCTTCGGTCACGTACTTGGCCACCGCCACCGAAATGGGGCGCCACCGGTCGGACTGGGTGACCACCATGGGCCACTGGAGGGCGTTCCAGCTGCCGTTGAAGGCCAGGAAGAACACCGTGAACAGGGGCGCCCTGATCAGGGGCACCATGATGCGGACGAGGATGGTCAGATGGGAGGCCCCGTCGATTTTCGCCGCCTCCATGAGGGCGTCGGGGATCTGTTTGAAGAACTGGCGCAGAAAGAAGATGAAGAAGGCGCTCCCCATGAAGGGAACCGTCAGGGCGGCGAGCCGGTCCACCCACCTGAGGCTGGAAATGATCAGGAAATTGGGGATCAGCAGAACCGTTTCGGGAATCATGAGGGTCACCAGGAGAACCGTGAAGATCCTGTCCCTGCCGGGGAAACGCATCTTGGAAAATCCGTAGGCCGCCAGGGTGGAGGTGGCGATGATGCCCGAGACGGTGATCAGGGCGATAATGAGGCTGTTGGAGAAGTAATGGCCCATATTGTCGTCCCTGATGATGGTCAGGTAGTTGTTCCACTGCAGTTTCCGGGGCCAGAACCGGGGGGAAAAGGGGTTGGAACTGACCCGCGTCACCGTTTCCCCGTAGGTTTTAAGGGAGTTGGCCACCATGTAGAGGAAGGGCATGAGCGCCACGAAAGCCCCCAGTAGGAGCGCCGCGAGGAAGAGCACCTCCGTCAGTTTTCTTTTGGGCTTAATCTCCATAATGGACGTCCTTGGACATGAGGCGCTGCTGCAGTACGGTCAGGGCCAGCACGATGGCGAAGAGGATCAGGGCCATGGCCGAGGCGTATCCGAAGCGGGACTTGCGGAAGAAGGTGAAGAATATCTGGATGCTCAGGGGATCCGTGGCGCCCCGGGCGGCGGGATTCCTCAGTATGTAGATCTGGTTGAAGGCCTTGAAGGTCCCGATGATGCCCAGCATGGTCAGGAAGAAGGTGGTGGGGGAGAGCATGGGGATTGTGATGTTCCTCAGGGTGGTCCAGAATCCCGCCCCGTCCACTTTGGCCGCGTCGTAGAGCTGGGTGGGGATCTGGGAGAGGCCGTTGGAGAAAATCAGGGCGTAGTAGCCGGCGAACACCCACCAGTTGAAGATCATGATGGTGGCCAGGGCCAGGCTGGGCCCCTGGAGCCAGGTCTGAAGGTAGCTCTCCCCGGTGCCCCAGCCGAACCAGAGGGTCAGGAGCCCCTTCGGTTCCTGGAGCCACTGGAGGGGGGCCTTGCCCAGGGACTGGACCACCTGGTTGGCGAAGGATTCGGGCCGGAGGGAGAAGAGTCTCTCGAAGACCGTCGCCGCCGCTACGGAGGGCACCACGTAGGGGAGGAGGTAGATGACCCGGAAGGCCTGGCGGCCCTTGAATTCCCGGTTCAGCATGATGGACAGGGTCAGGCCGAAGAGGAGCTGGAAGGGTACCGTGCCCAGGCTGTACCAGATGGTCACCCGCAGGGAGTCGAGGAGTTTTTTGTCCCCCCGGGAGTAGATGAGGGGCAGGAGAAGGATCAGGCCTATCCAGCCAGCCGCCTGGGCGGCCTTCCCCCCGATCAGGAGGCCCCGGAGGGGGGAGGAGTGATTCTTCTCCCGTCTCTTCTCCCTTCCGTTAAGGAGGAGAGTGCCCCCTATGACGGCCATGACCGCCGCGGCCAGTAGCAGGAGGATCCCGTAGGAGCCGAAGAGCTCCCCGTAGTTGGCCAGCCCCAGAAAGGCTCCCCTCTTGATCCGCCATTTGAAGAGGCTGATATACAGGGTATAGAAAACGGGAAATATCCCGAAGATAAATATCAGCAGACAGGCGGGGGCAATGAACAGAAAGCCCTCGTAATCCGTATTCAGGCGCTTATAACGCTCCTTAAGCTTACCCAAGGTCAGCTTCCCCCTTCCATACATAATCCTGACAGTATCATATTAGATCATTGTGAGAATAATGTTAAGATAATCTTTTCTTGCACGATTAAAATCTGTCTCCTAAACTTAAGGCATGGACGGAAAACGGCTTGATCGATGCGTCTCCCTCGCCGGGCTGCTCCTGGACAGCTGGGAGAAGGTCATCTGGGGGAAAAGGGATCTTCTGGTAAATATCCTCACCGGTATCCTGGCGGGGGGGCATATCCTTCTGGAGGATGTCCCCGGTTCGGGGAAGACGACCATCGCCAAGGCCCTGGCCGCCCTGATCGAGGGGGGCCGTTTCAAGCGCATCCAGTTTACCCCGGACCTGCTCCCCTACGATATAACCGGGGTGGAGATCTGGGAGAAGGAGAGGGAGGCCTTCGTCTTTCAGAAGGGGCCCGTCTTCACCAATGTCCTCCTGGCCGACGAGATCAACCGGACCACCCCCAAGGTCCAGTCGGCCCTGCTGGAGGTCATGGCCGAATCCCAGGTCACCGTGGGGAATAAGACCTATCCCCTGGAGCCACCCTTCATGGTGCTGGCCACGGAGAATCCCATAGAGATGGAGGGGACCTACCCCCTGCCCGTGGCCCAGCTGGACCGGTTCCTCATGAAGCTCCGGCCGGGCTATCCGGACCGGGAGTCGGAGTACCTGATAGTGAAGAGGAACCCCTCGGAAACCCTTCTCCCCGATCTGGCCCCGGTCGTCTCCCTGGGGGACATGGTCTCCCTCCGGGAATCGGTCCCCCAGGTCCACTGCGACGACCGGCTGGTCCGCACGGTGGTGGACTGCGCCTCCCGGCTGAGGGAGAGGCCCGACGTGCGTCTGGGCGTGTCCACCCGGGGGGCCATCATGCTCGTCACCGCCTGCCGCAGCCTGGCCCTGATCCGGGGCAGGGATTATGTGATCGACCAGGATATCAAGGAACTGGCCCCCCTCGTGTGGGGGCACCGGATGATCATGAAAGGGGAGGGCCTGGATCCCCTGGATGTTCTCCAGGAGGTTTTGATCCATGGGCTGGCAGAATTATCCCGCCGATAAATCCTGGACGGGCCGGGGAGGCCTCACTGCGGGGGGGGCGGTCTTTTTTTTTGTCTGCTCCCTCCTTCTCGTCCTCTCCTTCCGGGTGGTCCTTCCCGCCCTCATGGCCCTGTCCGGTCTTTTTCTTATCCCGGTTATCTTCATCGCGACCACCGGTCCGGTTATCTCCCGGATCAACCTCTACAGGCTGAGGACGGGCCGGATCATCGTGGGGAGGGAGGAGACCCTGCTCCTCTCCTCGCAGAAAAGGACACTCTGCACCGTGGAGGTGAAACGGCGGGGCAAACGGTCCGATCTCCGCTTTCCCCTCTTTGATATTTCCTACCGCCTGGATCTGGCCTGGTTCCACCGGAACAGCCGTCAGATCTGGAGGCGCTGGGAGAGCACCGTCCCCCTCGACGGCCGGGACGGGGTGGTTCTGGAAATTGACAGGTCCGGACTCATCCGGGGGGATTATACGGGCCGGGACGGGTTCATCATCTCCGACTGGTTCGGTTTCTTCCGCTTCTCCCTGGTCTCTTCCCGGCCCTTATCCGTCAAGGTCACTCCCCGCCAGGGCCATCATGCCCCCCGGTTCACCCCGTCCCCCCAGGCGGAGGGGGTGTCCTCCTTCGTCTCCCTGCCCTCGGAGGAGGAGATGGTGGAGAACCGGCCCTACTTCCCCGGGGACGATCCCCGCAAAATCAACTGGAAGCAGTTCGCCCGTTTCCAGGACCTCTTCGTCCGGACCGCCCACGACCCCCTGCCCAACAACAAGTGGGTCCTCTGCCTGCTCTCCGGGGAGGGTTGCGCCCTGGAGGACCTGGACCGGTCCTGCCGGTTCTATCTGGGGCTCTGCCGTTTTCTGGAGGAGAGGGGCTGCGAAGTGTACACCCTTCTGCCGGGGAGCGCCGAAATGGGGCTGGCCGACTACACCCTGCTGCCCTCCGTCGCCCCCGGGGACACCCTTCCCCCTCCGGTGCGATCCCCGGGCCATGTGATCATGGTGGGATGTTCCCGGAGCCATGAGGAGACCCTCTGGCGGCGCCAGGCCCGGGAGCAGGGCATCCCCTTCACCCTCTTCGACGGGGAGTGGAGGGAGGAGGAGTGAAAAGGCTCTACCCCCTCCTGACGGGACTTCTCTGCCTGGTCCCCCTTCTGACGGCCCACTCCGTCTCCCGGGGGGAATTCAATCTCCCCTTCGGCGTCCTACTCGTTCTGGCCGGATGGGGCCTCTCCTTCCTTCCAGGAAGGGGGTGGAAGGGCGTCCCGGTTCTGGCGGCGGGGCTGCTCTTCCCCGGGATTCTCACCCTGGTCTTCCATCTTATCACCCTGCCCCTTACTTTTCGGGGAAGCTACGCCCCCCTCCTTCTTGACCGGGAGATGTTCCTTCTTCTCCCCCTCTACTACGGGGGATTCCTCTTCTCCCGCCTGAGCCATGCCGACCCGGCAAGAGCCCCGGTCCTGCTCTCCCTTTTCCTTCTCGTCAACGGGGCCGTTCTCCTCTATGCGAAAACGCAGACCCGGAATATGACCCCCGAGGGGACCCTGCCCGGGGCCCTGGCTTTTCTGCTCCTGGGGCTGGCCTATCTGGCCGCATCGGGGCAGACCCTCCTCTTTCACCGGAGATCCGCCCTGAGACGGTGGATCGGCTCTCTCCTCCTTCTCCTCCTCTTCCTGGGGGGAGGCCTGATACTCGTGCGCAGTTATGAGGAGAAGAGCATCGCCGAAGGGGGAGGGCTTCTCCGGAACGATCTCTTCCAGTTCGATTTCTCCGACGTGCTGCAGCTCCAGCCGGAGATCTCCCTCTCCGATGAACTGGTCATGCTCTTCCGGAAGGAGGGGGAGGCGGAGAGACTGCTCATCGGCCGGTACATCCTGGACAGCTATGGGGAGGACCGGGGGTTCTACAGGAACAACGACATCCCCGATACGGTTCCCTCCGGGGGGATGGTATTCGAAGATCCGGGGTACGGGGGGCGTAGGGAAGTCTTCCAGGAGTACTACCTGATCAACATGAATCCCTCCGCCTCCCTGGGGCTGAATTATCCCGTGGAGATAACCCCCTACCGCAAATGGGAGGGATCCTCCTTCCTGAGAATCCTCCGGACCCGTTCCATGGTGGACGACGGCCGGTGGCGGGAACTCTACGGACAGAGGGAGATCGTCATGGACAGGGAGGAACGGAGCCGTTACACCGGGGGGAGCGGCCGGGAGGACATCGCCGCCCTGGCCCGGGAGATCACCGACTCCTCTCCCTCTCCCATCGCCAAGGTGCGGGCCGTGGAGAGTTATCTCCAGAATAATTACTATTACTCCCTGAACCCGGGAATCTCCACCTACGGGGATCAGCTGGGCTACTTCCTCTTCGTATCCAAGCGGGGGTACTGCTCCTACTTCGCCTTCGCCATGGCCCTCATGCTCCGCTCCCTGGACATTCCCTCCCGGGTGGTGGTGGGTTTCTGGGTGGATCCGGAATCGGAGGTTCTGAACTTTTACCCCGTGGCGGCCAATCAGGCCCATGCCTGGGTGGAGGTATACTTCCAGGACCGGGGCTGGCTGGAATTCGATCCCACCTCCCGTCGGATGGCGGAGGGGGAGAATTACCGATTCGGGCGGGTGGACCGGGAGAAGTACGGCAAACTGATTGAGGAGATCGTCCGCCATGACGAGGATCTGGTCCCCGAGGATCCCCTTCCTTCCCTGTCCCGGATGGAACGTTCCGTGAAAGAGCTCACCTCCCTCCTCCGGGAGGAGAGGGGGAAAATCCTCCTGGCCCTGGCTCTCCTCTATTCGGGGCTGGTTCTCCTTTCCCGCCGCCTGCCCTGTCCGGGACGAAACGCCTCTCCCCGGGACAGGGTCATCGGATGCTACCGCCGTGTCCGGAAGGAGCTCCGCCGAACCGGCTATCCCGGCCGGAGCGGAGAGACGCCCCTGGAATTCTCCCGGCGCCTGGGAGATATGACGCCCCTGGATCTGGATGAGATCACCCGGCTCTACCTTAAGGGGGAGTACGGCTACGGCCTGACGGGGGAGGAGGAGCTCCTGTTTCGGGAAGCCCTGGCCGCCTACGGGCGGGACAGAAGGAAACTCCCCCTCCGGAGGCGTCTCCTGGCCCTGTTCTACCCCCTGCCCCAGGGAAGGAGGATCCTGTGAACGTCCGGATAGTGATTTTCCTTATCCTGGGAATGATCCTCACCCTCTCCGCCCAGGACGGGGATTATGCCGCCCCGGAGGATCTGATCCGGGCCGTGGAGGAGGCGGTCGGCGGGGAGTACTACGAACGGGCCCTGGACCTTATTTCCCTGGGTAAGGAAAGGTTCCCCGGGGACAGCCGCTTCCCCGTTCTGGCGGGGAGACTCTACGAGGAGCAGCGCCTCTTCAATCTGGCCCTGGAGGAGTACAGCGGCGCCCTGGAACTGGACGGGGACTCCCCGGGCATCCGCTACCAGCTTTCCCGGATCCACGGCTATCTGGACA
>QKAI01000493.1 GCA_003246505.1 Spirochaetaceae bacterium
GAACGATATCAATATCAAAGCAGTCACCCCTCTGATCTCACCGGAGGAATTCAAAGCGGGGCAGCCCCTGAGCGATGAGGGCTCCCAGGCTATAATAAAATACAGGGAGGAGATCGAGGCCATTCTCAGGGGGGAGGACCCCCGCATGCTGGCCATCGTAGGGCCCTGTTCCATTTACGATGAGGAATCCGCCCTGGACTATGGGAGGCGTCTTAAGACGCTCCACGAAGAGCTTTCGGACAAACTCTACATCATCATGCGGGTCTACTTTGAGAAACCCCGCACCACCATCGGCTGGAGAGGCCTCATCGTGGATCCCCACATGGACGGAAGCTACCGGATAGGGGAGGGGCTCAAGGTCGCCCGCGACATTCTCCTGGAGATCAACAGGATGGGCATTCCCGTGGGGTCGGAAATTCTGGATCCCATCATTCCCCAGTACATTTCTGAACTAATCTCCTGGGCCGCCATCGGAGCCCGGACCACCGAATCCCAGACACACCGGGAACTGACCAGCGGGCTCTCCATGCCCGTGGGCTTCAAGAACAGCACCGACGGCAGTTTCGAAAAGGCCATCAACGCCATCCGATCCGCCAGGCACTCCCACAGCTTCATAGGAATCGACGGGGCGGGGCTTACCTCGGTGCTGAAGACTAAGGGCAACAAGATGGGACATCTCATCATGCGCGGAGGGGACCGGGGTCCCAACTACTATGAGGAGTTCATGGAGGACGCCCGGGCCCTCATGATATCCCATGACATCAATCCGGCCATCATCGTGGACTGCAGCCATGACAATTCGGGGAAGAAGGCTATCCGGCAGGAACGGGTCCTGAACAACATACTCGACCAGAGACGGCGGGGCATGACCGCCATCAAGGGGTTCATGCTGGAAAGCAATATCAACGAGGGGAACCAGCCCCTCTGCGAAAACCGGAGCGAACTGAAGTACGGCGTTTCCATCACCGACGAATGCATCGGCTGGGAAAGAACCGAACGGCTGCTCAGAAAGGCCCATGAAATCCTCTGATTACGACGAACGGGATATCAACTCCCTGGACTGGAAGAACTGGAAGCCCACGGAGGAAGCCACCCTCTGCTTTATCCGCAAAGAGGGGAAACTGCTCCTCATGGATAAGAAAACCGGGATGGGAACGGGGCTCGTCAATGCCCCGGGAGGGCGCATAGAGAAGGGGGAGACACCCCTGGAGGGGGCGATCCGGGAGACGGAAGAGGAAATTCTGGTCACCCCTCTGAATCTGGAGAAAGGGGCGGAACTATTTTTTCAGTTCACCGACGGATACGGGCTGAAGGGCCATGTTTTCCTGGCCGATGACTTTTCCGGCGTACCGGGTGCCACGGCCGAGGCTGATCCCTTCTGGGTGGAGGAAGGGAATATTCCCTATGACCGCATGTGGGAGGATGACCGCTACTGGCTTCCCCTGATGCTCAGGGGATGGTTCGTCAGGGGTTATTTCATCTTCCGGGAAGAGGAGATGCTGGCCTTCCGCATCGAAGGGTAGGTTTCCTACCCCTCGAGGGCTTCCTCCTGGGCGTTCAGCTTCAGGGCGTCGAAGACTTCCCTCAGCTCTCCTAGCATCACCTGATCCAGTTTGTAGAGGGTCAGATTGATTCTGTGGTCGGTCAGCCGGTTCTGGGGAAAGTTATAAGTCCGGATCCGCTCGGACCGGTCCCCCGTCCCCACCTGGCTCTTCCGGTTAGCCGCCCTCTCCGCATTCTTCTTTTCCTCTTCCGCTTCGAAAAGGCGGGCCTTCAGAACGCGCAGGGCCTTGGCCTTGTTCTTGATCTGGGACTTCTCATCCTGGCAGGTGACGATTACCCCCGTGGGGATGTGGGTGATGCGCACCGCCGAGTCGGTGGTGTTCACGCTCTGCCCCCCCGGACCGGATGAGCGGAACACGTCGATGCGAAGGTCTTCCTGCCGGATTTCGATATCCGTATCCTCCGCTTCGGGGAGAACGGCCACGGTTACCGCCGACGTATGGATGCGGCCCCCCGATTCGGTCTCGGGCACCCTCTGGACACGGTGGGCCCCCGATTCATAGCGCAGGTCCCCGTAAACGCTTTTCCCGCTGATAGAGAAAATGATCTCCTTGAAGCCGCCTATACCCGTCTCGTTCGCTTCGATGATCTCCGATTTCCAGCCCCGGTTCTCCGCGTAGCGTATGTACATGCGGTAGAGGTCCGCCGCGAAAAGGGCCGCCTCGTCCCCGCCGGTTCCGGCCCGGATTTCCATGATGATATTCTTGCCGTCCAGGGGGTCCCGGGGTACGAGGAATACGCTCAGCTCCGTAAAGAGACGGTCCGTCTCTATCTTGAGGGACTCCGCTTCCTCCTCCGCCATGGCTCTCATCTCCCCGTCCTCTTCCATTTCGGAGAGTTCCAGGGCGTCCTTGTACTGGGAAAGGGATTTCATATAGGCGTTATAGCATTCGACCGTATCGGAAAGATGGGAGAATTCCATCATCAGATCCTTGTATTTCTTCTGGTCCTTCACAATGTCCGGATCACCGAGAGAGTTTTCGATATCCCCGTGGCGAACCAGTATCCGGTCAATTTTACTCTGCATTCTTTTATCGATCATAGCGGATAGAATAGCAGAGATTATCCACAAAGTAAACTGTTCCGAAGGGGGTCGTGCGGGCCTATTGGTCGAAGAGGCTC
>QKAI01000236.1 GCA_003246505.1 Spirochaetaceae bacterium
GGCCTCATCAACGATACCGCCGGAGACGGCCTGTTCCGTGCCGACGATCCGGTTACCCGGGGCGAACTCGCCACTTTTCTCTATAACAAATACTCCTATAGCAAGGAGGGTTTCAGCTACGGCGACGTACCCACCGATTCCTACTGCTACCAGGCCGTCATGAGGGGTAAGGCTTCGGGCATATTCGATGATGCGAAATACTTCTATCCCAACGAAGCGGCCACCCGGGAAGAGGCGGTCCTGTGGATCTACCGGAGCGAACTATCCTCGGGGATGCCCCCGGAAATGTCCTCCGACGATGTGAGCGCTTATGGGGATGGGAACAGCCTCTCCGATGAGGTAAAAAGCGCTCTGGGTACTCTCTCCTCCATGAATTTCTTCTCCCCCGATGGTGAGGGCCTCTTCCAGGGTGGTGACACCATGACCCGGGGTGATCTGGTGATGATACTCTACCGTCTCTCCTTCCTGGGAGGGGCTCCGGGCGGAATGGGCGGACCGGGAATGCCCGGGGGCGGATCGGGCACGGTGGACCACGGTACCGCTTCGAGCAGCGTATCGGAGGATGTTTCCGGTACGGTTTTCACTTCCACCGGGGACAGGGAGAACGCCCTCCGGGTGGAGGCGACCGAGCCGGTGACTCTTCAGAATATCACCATTAATAAGACGGGGGGCGAAGCCGCCGAAGGGGATACGAGTAATTTCTACGGCAGCAATGCCGCTTTCCTGGCCCTTGA
Source organism: Spirochaetaceae bacterium (assembly GCA_003246505.1). GTDB lineage: Bacteria > Spirochaetota > Spirochaetia > DSM-2461 > DSM-2461 > SZUA-368. The sequence continues at coordinate 735 of QKAI01000236.1, forward strand.
CGGGGCGCAGGTCACGATCCTGAACAGTACCGTGAATTCCACCGCCGATGGGGGCAACGGCATCTACTCCTACGGGGATGGTACTTCGGTCACGGTCGGCAGGACGGTCATCCGTACTTCCGGGAACAATTCCGGCGGGGTCATGGTCACCGGCGGTGGCGCCATGGATGTATTCGACTGCGATATCGAGACGCAGGGACGCTCCTCCGCCTCCCTCCGGACCGACCGGGGCGGCGGGACACTGGCCGTTGACGGGGGAACCTACAGGGCCAGCGGTGAGGGATCCCCCGCCGTCTACTGCACGGCTCAGATCGCCGTAAGCAACGCCGTGCTGGAGGCGACCGCCTCCGAGGCGGCGGTGGTGGAGGGGAAGAACTCCCTTACCCTGACCGATTGCGATCTGACAGGAAACATGCAGAAGAACAACGTGGAGAATCTTCAGAACGTGATGATCTACCAGAGCATGTCCGGCGACGCGGATACGGGGAAAAGCTCCTTTACCATGACCGGTGGCTCTTTGACCTCCCATTCCGGGGATATGATTTATGTCACCAATACTTCCTGCGAGATAGAGCTATCCCGGGTGGAGCTGAGCCTTTCCAATGATGTCCTTCTCCGGGTGGCCGGGAATGACGCCCGGAACGGTTGGGGGGTGGCCGGCAGCAACGGGGGGCAGTGCGTTTTCACCGCGGAGGATCAATCCCTGGCGGGGAAGATCATCGTGGACGAAATCTCATCCCTCTCCCTGACCCTGGCCGACGGTACCCGGTTTACCGGCTCGGTGAACAGTGAGAGCGAGGGGGGCGAGGTCGCCCTGACCCTGGACGCCTCCAGCATCTGGGAACTGACCGGCGACTCCCGGGTGAGTTCCCTGACCGGAGCGACCGACCGTATCGTGACCAACGGCTACACCCTTTATGTGGACGGCAAAGCTTTCAACTAGGAGAAACGGAAGAGACTGCTGGGGCTGACCCGCAGGGGGCAGCCCCTTCCGGGTCAGAACAGGGAGGAGGGAAGGGGAGCGGCTTTGATTTCTATCCCCTTTCCCGTATAGCCCGTAAGAAGCAGTCCCTCTCCGGTCTCTTCCACCGATTTGATACCCCCGTCCAGGGCATCCCCTTCGTAGGTGGAGAAGAGGGTGGCGTAGTAGAGGGTTTTCTTCTCCCCCGGCTGCAGGGTGAGGTAGGTGGGAAGGCCCATCAGTTCCGGCGTTTCCAGACAGGCGGAGAGCCCGTTGGCGAAGAGACCCGTGGCATTCTCCGTCCCCAGGCAGAAGGTCTGGTCCGTCAGTCCCTTCTCCGTGGCCCAGGGCGTATAGGAACGGCCACCGTAGTTGAGCCAGTAGTCATAGAAGTTGAGGGGGATCTCCTCTTCCTTTCGTGAGGTGGGGCCGGCGAAATAGGTCAGGTAAACCGCTTTGAGTCGGGGATTCACCACGCCGCTCCAGGCCAGGCGGCAATCCCGTGGGACCGCCCCGCACAGAAAATCCGCATAGCCTGTCACGCCGGTCACCCGTCTCATATCCGCCGTGCCCCCCTTGCGCAGAGGGACCCTCTCCATGCTGTCCGTCTCCGCTCCGAAGGCCAGCATGCCCGTATTGTCGAATTCGGTCCCCCTTCCGGGGGCGCGGAATTCCCGGGCGTTGTTGTCGATCAGGCAGCCCGATTCCAGGAAGGGGGCGCCTATGGTATTGTGCCAGCCGCAGTTAAAGGGTTCGGGGGATTTCCCCGTATTATGCACGGCTAGGGCCGTATAGTGGACCGGATGATCCCGGCGCAGCAGATCGGTCTTGGCGTATCGGAAGGGGTGGTCCGCAGGAGCGAGGGTGCTGACCAGGCTCACGTCCCCGTTGCGGAGGACCGGCGCCTCCTGATGCCAGGGGAGGCGGGCCGTATGGCCGTGGGGGGGAAGTTCATAGTCCGAAACCCGGTTGTCCGGACCGAAGTTGGGC
>QKAI01000331.1 GCA_003246505.1 Spirochaetaceae bacterium
GTCATGTGGAGCCCGGGGATATGGTCGAAGTTGGTGCCGTAGACCCCGGTTATGAAGGTGAGTGGTATGAAGATGACCGAAATGATGGTCAGGGTCTTCATGATGGTGTTGAGCTTGTTGTTCTGCCGGGTGTTGTAGGTGTTGGTCAGTTCCTGGAGGATTTCCTTGTAGATGTCGATGGTTTCCAGGAGCTGCAGCAGATTGGATTCCATATCGTTGAGGAGGATGAAATGGGCCTCCTCGGAGTAGGGGTTCTTCTGGGATTTGAGCCCCAGGAGGATGTCCTTGACGGGGAGGACCGACTTGCGCAGGTAGATGATCTCCTTCTTGAACCGGCCGATCTCCCCTATCAGGACCTCGTCCTCCTCGGAGGGGAGGTCCTCCTCCAGATTCTCGATCTTCTCGGCCAGATGCTGCACCACGATGGTGTAGTTGTCGATGAGCTGGTCGATGAGCATGTAGGTGAGGAGGAGGGCGCTTATGACCCGGTTCCCCTCCCCCACCCGGTTCAGCCTGTCCCTGAGGGTATCGAAGACGTCCCCCTTCACCTCCTGAAAGGTAAGGAGGATGTTCTCCCGCAGGAAAAAGCCGATCTGCTCGGTCACGTAGGACTCTCCCTCCTCGTCGGGGCGGAACATCTTCATGACGATGTGGAGGTCCCTTTCGTTCACCACCAGCTTGGGCCGGATGCCCGTGTTGATGATGTCCGCCATGGCCAGGGGGTGGATCTGGAATTCCTCTTTGATCTGCCCCATCTCCTCCACCCGGGAGATGCCGTTCACATTCATCCAGAGGTAGTGCTCCTTCTCCCTGAGCCAGTCGTAATCGGGCTTGATGGAATCCTCGGTCCTGAGGCAGGTGTCCTTCCCGTAGTAGATATTGTCGATATCCATCCCCTGGCCGGGCCGATTGCCCACGTAGACCAGGTCCCCCGGATTCACCCCTATCACTTCGGTTCTTTTCTTGAAAAAACGGGCCATGGCCATCCTCCCCGGGTAATCTCCCAGCTTCTCTTTTACTACCCCGGAGGAATTTAGTCAAGTTTTCCCTATATAGATAATTTTAGGTGAAATTCCTGTGAAAAAAAATTGACTAGAGGGGGGCTAGTGTTTTAATATGGATGAATAAGGAGTATTTAAAGATGAAAAAACTACTTTCTCTCACCCTAATTCTGTTCGTCATGCTGATTTCCTGTGCCCCCAAACAGCTTGTTCCCGCCACCGCCCCGGCAGCAGCGCCCGCTCCTGCGGCGGCCGTTTCCGACGGAAGCGAAGACCTCACCGTAGACTACCAGGTGAACCTGGCCGGCAATGCTGCGGATAACTTCTTCCACTGGAAGGGAAATGTCCGCTATATGGCGGCGGATGATAATTTCGACGCCGTTTCCGGTGCCTCCGCTCTGGGATCCACCCACCTCTTCATGATGTACCTCTACGACGTGGAGGGCAAGGAAGCCATGTCCTCAGGCCTGCGCGGTCTTTTCCTCTTCGGAGTCAACAGCGCCGATCAGGCTAAGGGCGATAAGCTTGAGGCAGCAAAGGCAGCCGACGGAACCATTACGGTTCAGTACGTCCACCGGGGAACGGCCTACCGTTTCACCACGGACAGCAAGGGCGTTCTCTCCCTGCCCGAGGGCAAGATGGAATCCAGAGCTATCGGTACCCCCCAGGCTATCGAAGCGGCCTTCTCCTCCGACGGAACAGGCAAGGGCGTTGACTACGCCAAAGTCTGGACTTCCGACATCAAGATGATCGGCGCCGATCCCGCTTCCATGTACTTCTGGGACGGGGATCTGCAGTTCGGCCTGAACGGGGATATGCTCACCATCAAGGGTGTGCTCACCGCCGTCAAGCGCTAAGCGGAATTATTTCCACGAAGAGAGGCTTCCCCCGGGGAGCCTCTTTTTTTTCATTCCCCCACGGCGTTGCGCGATTCCTTGGCCCGGAAAAGGGCTTCGTCGGCCCGGCGGATCAGATCGTTGTAGTCCTCCCCCTCCCCCAGGGTGGCCACGCCGAAGCTGCAGGTGACGGTGTAATCGGGACGCCAGGGATTCTCCTCAAAGGAGCGGCGCAGCTTCTCCGCAGCGGCCAGGGCCCGGGCCTGATCGATCTGGGAGAATAGGATGAGAAACTCCTCGCCCCCCCAGCGGGACAGGGAGTCCGTGTTCCGCAACAGCCCCCCTATCCGGTCCACCACAAAGCAGAGAGCCCCGTCACCCTCGGTATGGCCCAGGGTATCGTTGATCCTTTTGAAGTAGTCAATATCGCACATGGCCAGGGCGAAGGTCCCCCCGTACCTTCTGGTTCGGGCCATTTCCTGTTCAAGGATTTTTATCATGCCCCTCCGGTTCAGGACCCCTGTCAGGGGATCCAGACGGGCCATGCGCTTTATCTCCCGCAGGGCGCTGTTCAGTTCCGCCGTCCTCTCCTCCACCTTCTGCTCCAGCTCTTCCATGATATGGGCCCGGACCCGGTTCTTCTCCCGGTTCAGGCCTATGACGATAAGGGTGAAGAGGGAGAGGCTGAGGCTGGCGTAGAGGATGAAATTCAGGGCCCTGCGCCTCTCCCCTTTCCAGGATTCAAGCTGAGGGGAGATATCCGAGTAGAGCCCCAGGAAAAAACTGAAGTCCTTGATCTGAATCAGGGTGGAGACGTATTGCCCGTCGCAGACCGAGTAGGACCCCCC
>QKAI01000086.1 GCA_003246505.1 Spirochaetaceae bacterium
CCCGGTCCAGGCTCAGAACGTGCACGCCCTCGCAGGGATTGTCCACCAGATGGGATTCGAAAATCTTTTCAACTAAGGTTTTACCCATTACGCTTTCATCTCCTTTATCTTCTCGATGCCCTCCATGCGGGCGACTTTATTGATCACGTTCATATAGGCCAGGGCGGAGGCTTCCACGATGTCCGTGCTGGAGCCCTGCCCGTGGTAGCGGCGGTCCTTGTGTTCCGCCACGATCTTCACCTCGCCCAGGGCGTTCTGGCCGCCGGTGAGGCCGGTGAGGGCGTAGTCCACCATTTTGATGGAGAATCCCACAGCCCGGTCGATGGCCTTGCAGGCCGCATCCACCGGACCGTCCCCGGTGGCCGCTTCCTGGATGGGTTCCGATTCCGGCTCGGTAGTGTCGTGGATCTTCACCGTGGCCGAGGGGATGGAGCCCGTGCCCGAGGTGGTGCTCAGGTAGACCATTTTGTACTTGTCCACCTCGTCCCCCTCTATCTCCATCATCGCCTCCAGGTCGTCGTCGTAGACGGTGCCCTTCTTATCGGCCAGGGCCAGGAACTTCTCGTAGAACAGGTCCAGGTCGTAGGAGTTCTCCTCGTAGCCGAGCAGGCTCAGGCGGTGCTTGATGATGTGCCGGCCCGAGCGGCTGGTCAGGTGGAACTGGTTGGCGGAGAGGCCCACAGACTCGGGGGTCATGATCTCGTAGTTGCTCCGGTTCTTGAGCACCCCGTCCTGGTGGATGCCCGAGGAGTGGGCGAAGGCGGTGGCCCCCACGATGGCCTTGTTGGGCTGGACGGGCACATTGCAGATCTTGCTGACAAGGCGGCTGGTATGGGTGATCTCCTCGGTGATGATGTTCGTATCGATGCCGAAGATGTCCTTCCGGGTCCTCATGGCCATGACCACCTCTTCCATGGAGCAGTTCCCCGCCCTTTCGCCCAGGCCGTTCACGGTGCACTCTATCTGCCGCGCCCCGTTGAGGACGGCCATGAGGGAGTTGGCCGCCGCCTGGCCCAGGTCGTTGTGGCAGTGGACCGAGATGGTGGCTTTGTCGATGTTGGGCACCCGGTTGAAGATGTCCTTGATGATGTCCCCGAATTCGTAGCCCACGGTGTAGCCCACCGTGTCGGGGATATTGATGGTCTTCGCCCCCGCGTTGATGGTGGCTTCCACGATGCGGCAGAGCATGTCCCGGTCGGTCCGCCCCGCGTCCTCGCAGGAGAATTCCACGTCGTCGCAGAAATTACGGGCGTAGGTGACCGCGTCCACCCCCATCCTTATGACCTCGTCGTAACCCTTCTTGAGCTTGCTCTCCACGTGCATGCTGGAGGTGGCGATGAAGGTGTGGATCCGGGGCCGGGGGCACTCCTTCAGGGCTTCGGCGCAGGCGTCGATATCCTTTCTCACCGCCCGGGCGAGGCCTGCCACGATGGGGCCCTTTACCGAATTGGCAATCTGCCTCACGCTCTCCAGATCTCCCGGGGAACTGACAGGAAAGCCCGCTTCAATGATATCCACATTGAGCTTGGCCAGGGCATGGGCTATGACAATCTTCTCTTTTACGGAAAGACTGGAGGACAGGGCCTGCTCCCCGTCTCTGAGGGTCGTGTCAAAAATCAATACCTTATCCATTCCTTACTCCTTATGTTTCCCCGGACCGGCCGGAGTTGTTCTGCAAAAAAAAACCCGCTCTCCTCGGAGAACGGGTTGCTTTACCGTGTAGTACGCCTTTACAGCGACCGTTCTCCGCACATATCTCTCCCTAGTAGAATAATTAGAGAAATAGTAATGCTGGAAATAACGGATTTGCCTTTCATTGAATGTACGGTACTCCTCTGAAAAAAAAAGATCAAGAGAATTTCCGGAAAAGAGCGAAAAAAGTGAAAAAGCAGTACTAGGATAGTACTGCAAATTTGAACGGTAAGAAGGCGTTGACAGGGGAGAGCCCCGACGGGGAGACGTAAGAATTTTATATATAATGAACAAAAAATTGTATTTTCAATATAAGCCGAGCTGTTATCATATTCTTGTCAAGTTTGGACAAAATTCTATCATAAGGAGAATTCAAAAAATGGCAGTAAGGAAGTTTGTTGTTTTTCTGCTTTCCGCGCTTATCGTTCTTGCATTCACAACGGGATGCTCAAAGAACAGCGGGGGAGACAAGGGGGCCACCGTAAGCTCGGAAACCTCCACCGGGAGCGCCGGGTTCGGCGTCAGTTCCAAGAAGCTGACGATAACCCTGTGGGACATCGCCACGGAGGATCCGACGAAGGGCATCCAGGAACGGGCGGTTGAGCGTTTCATGACGGCCTATCCGAACATTACCGTGGACAATACCCATATCCAGAACGATACCTACAAGCAGAAGCTGATTATTTCCATGAGCTCCGGCCAGTGCCCGGACATGTATATCCACTGGGGCGGCGGCCCCATGAACGAGTACATAGACTCCGGCTTCGCCGTGCCTATTACCGACTTGATGAAAGAGCATTGCGACATTCCCTTCCTGGACGCCGCCATCGCCCAGAGCATGTACAAAGGGGACATATACGCCGTACCCTTCGGGGGAATCGGCGGAAGCGGTATCTTCTACAACAAGACGATTTTCAACAAACTGGGCCTGGGCGTGCCCGGGACAATCGCCGAGCTCGAAGCTACCTGCGAAACCCTCAAGAAGGCCGGATACATTCCCTTCTCCCTGGCCAACCAGAACAAATGGACCGGTTCCATGTATTTCATGTACCTGGCGACCCGCTACGGCGGTGTTGATGAGTTCAATGCGGCCGTGGACGGGACCGGATCCTTTGAATCCCCCGCCTTCCAGTATGCGGGCGAGAAAATCCAGCAGTGGGTCCGGGCGGGTTACTTCCCCGACGGCGTGAACAGCCTGAATACGGACGACGGCCAGGACAGGCAGCTCATCTATACGGAAGAAGCGGCCATGATGCTCCACGGCTCCTGGCAGGCTGCCTCCATGAGAAACGATAACGAGGAGTGGTACGTAAAGAATATGGATTACTTCCGCTTTCCCAACCTGGCCAGCAGCGACAAGCCCCAGAACATCGTCGTCGGGACCTCCATCGGAAACGGTTTCTCCTTCAATATCCACAACGATCAGGATAAACTGAACTCCGCCTTTATCCTGGCCACCCAGTACTTCAACGACGATACCTATAACAGCGAACAGCTGGCGACGGGAAGGATCCCTTCCATCAAAGGCATGGGCGACACCATCGAGGATCACTGTATGCAGAAGATCTGGGCCGATTTCTCCAGCGCCAGCAACGTTCAGCTCTGGTACGACCAGTATCTTCCCCCCGCCGTGGGCGAAGCCCACAAGAACACCTGCCAGGAGATCTTCGGCCTTACGAAGACCCCCGCGCAGGCTAACGCCGAACTGAACAAGGCCATGAGAGACAACTAGATTGTGCTTAACGGGAGCCCGCGGTCCGAAAGGAGGGTTTGAGGGCTCCCATTTAAAAACGGGAATTTCATTAATTGAGACGAAGGACGTAAAATGAAAAAAATCGCATCCCTTGTGCAAAGCCGGCAGAGAAGCGTACGAATAGCCGCGACGGTTTTTCTGGCCCCGGTCATCATAATAATGGCCGTCTTCATCATTTATCCCATAGTATCAACATTCAGCATCAGCCTGTTCGATTGGAACGGCATTTCGAAGGACAGGGAATTCATAGGCCTGGAAAACTGGAAGATGCTCATCCATGACAGGGTTTTCTGGTTCGCCTTTAAAAACAACCTCACCCTCATGGTCTGCTCCATCGGCATCCAGATACCCGTCGCCATCGCCCTGGCCACCTTTCTAGACGGGGCTGGCAGGAAAGTGAACTTTTTCAAGGTCGTCTGGTTCCTTCCCCTTCTCATGTCCTCCGTGGCCATAGGGTTCCTCTTCTCCTACGCCCTGGCCACCACCGGCGGTATCGTCACCACGATCTCCCAGTCCCTGGGAGGTGGCAAGGTGGATCTCCTCGGCCGGGCCCCCCAGGCCCTGTACGCGGTCATCAGCGTCGTCGCCTGGCAGTACATTCCCTTTTACATGGTATATTTTCTCGCCGGATACGGCAATATCGATATTAATATCTATGAGGCGAGCATAATCGACGGCGCCACCCGGGGGCAGTACTTCCTTCATATAGGCCTGCCCCTCCTGAGTCCCATGATAAAGTCGGCCTGCATCCTCTCCCTGATAGGATCCCTCAAGTATTTCGATCTTATTTACGCCATGACCGGGGGCGGCCCGGGAACGGCGACGGAACTCATGGCCACCTATATGTACAAGCTCTCCTTCTCCCATTTCAAAATGGGATACGGATCGACAACGGCCGCGGGCATGTTCATCCTGGTAACGGGATTTGCCCTTATGATGCAAACCATATTAAAAGGGAACGGGTCTTCGAACGATGAATAATAGCAGAGTAAAAAGCAATATCGCGTGGACGGTGGCGGGGATACTGGCCGTATTCTGGTTTATGATTACCGCCATTCCCTTTCTTTTCATGGTGATCAACTCCTTCAAAGGGCAATTCGAGATGCTCCAGAAGGGGGTGTTCGATCTGCCCGACTCCTGGTTCCCCACGAATTTCATCGGGGTTCTTGAGAACGGCTTCCTGAGCTATTTCTTCAACAGCGTCATACTGCTGGCGATCTGCCTGACCATTCTGCTCTTCATCACCGCCTGCGCCTCCTATCCCCTTTCGAGGATGAAATTCAAACTCCGGGGCCCCACATACGCCCTGATCGTCGCCTGCATGTCCATCCCCATCCACGTGACCCTCATCCCCATTTTCAAGATGTCCACGGTCATTAGGACCTACGACTCGATCTTCGCCCTGATAGGCCCCTATGTCGCCTTCGCCATACCCATTTCCTGCTATATCCTCACGACCTTCATGACCTCCATTCCCGCGTCCCTCGAAGAGTCGGCGGAGATTAACGGGTGCGGCAAATTCAGAACCTTCTTCCATATCATCCTTCCCCTGTCCAAGCCGGGGCTTTCCACCCTTGCTATTTACAACGGGGTCGCCATATGGAATGAATTCGCCTTTGCCAATACGCTTACCCAGTCCAGGAAAGCCCAGACCCTGCCCCTCGCCATTTCCGCATTCAAGGGGGAGCACTCCATGAACATTCCCGTCATCATGTCCGTACTCGTCCTGACGGTTCTCCCCATGATCATTCTCTTCATCATCCTGCAGGAGAAACTGGTCAGGGGATTGATGGCGGGGGCCGTGAAAGGGTGATTTCCCAAAGGGTTTGACGACAGGAGAGAGAATGGGGTATTTTCTGCCCTTCGGACGGATTGAGGTGGTATAATCCAGGGACATCAAAGGGCATAGCTTATTCCCAGGCAATAGGTGAAACGGTGGGCAGAGGTTTTTTTAAGAATTTCAACAATTGGAACCTGAATAAGAAAATTTTCGTACTGGTGACAAGTCTGATCAGCGGGATTTCGATCATCATACTGGCCATTTTCAGCACGTTCTATATCTCATCCTACATCAACCAGACGAATCAGATAACGGAGAATCAGCTCTCCCGCATCGCGGCCAACTACAAGTACAACCTGGATAACTACAAGGAGCTGGCCGAAGCCCTGCTGCTGGATAAATTCATTCAGAGTTACGTCCAGATACGCGACCCGGAGAATGACATCTCCTATGAGGATTACTATGAGCTCGTGGAAAACACGAAAAGCACCCTGCGCAATACCCTTTACATGTATACCAATCTGGATTTTATTGCCATTGTCAAAAACAGCTCCAGGGATATTCTGTACAAGGCCCCCAGCACGATCATCCAGCCGAGATTCAATCAGGTTTTTCCCACCGACCTCAAGGAGAGTTCCCTGGCCTGCGAGAAGGGAACCCTCCGCATCACCCTGAATGACTCCTACCAGAGGGATGCCTACAAGATTAATATCTACATGCCCATCTATTCGGTCACGAAAATCAATGTGGAGTACGGAATGCTCTGCATGCTCTTCGATCCCAGCGTGTTCATAGACAAGTCAAAGGGGCGCTCCCATAATCCCGATTCGGAAATTCTGCTCGTCGATGACAGGGGCAACATATTTTACAGCGAGAATTTAGACAGAATCGGGTCATCCTTTGACCCCTCGGAGAAAATCTTCGGGGACAGGGGGTTTTTCAATACCAACAAAACCCTGTACAGCTTTCAGAGGATAGAGGGGTGGAACTATTACGTGGTCAGTTCCAACCCCCTGTTCCAGATGTACCGGACCATCCTCATCATCATCTGCACCATCCTGTTCGCCCTGGTTCTGCTTACCCTTATAGGGATGGTTATCTCCAAAAAGGTGCTGAACAGAACCTACAAACCCATCGAAACCATGCTGGAGGGCTTTAACGCCGTGGCGGAGGGGAACCTGAACATGCGGATCAGCTCTGAAAACCTGGGCGTGGATTTCGCCAAGCTGGCCACCGGGTTCAACTCCATGGTGGAAAAAATCAATACCCTCATGACTCAGGTCATCCAGGAACAGCAGCAGCTCAACCAGATTCAGTTCAATGAGCTCCAGTCCAAGATACAGCCCCACTTTCTTTACAACACCCTGGAGTGCATCCACTGGCAGGCGATAGTGGACGGGAACAACAAGGCTTCCGTTCTGGTGCAGGCCCTGTCGAACTATTACAGGAACTGCCTCAGCAAGGGGGAGGATATCATCTCCCTGGAAAACGAACTGGAGCAGATAGACAGTTACCTGACCATTCAGAACATGCGCTACGACGGCATCATAAATCTCAAAACCGATATTCCCTACTGGATACAGCAGATCCTCATCCCCAAAATGACTCTCCAGCCCATCATCGAGAACGCCCTTTATCACGGGATAAGGGTCAAGGAGGGAGAAACGGGCCGGGTGACCATGAAGGGAATGAACGCGGGCGCCTTCATTTATCTGGAAATATCCGACGACGGCATCGGCATGGAAGAGGAGAAGATCCGGGAATTGAACGAGCATATAAATGATTTCAGCGAGAATTTCGGATATGGGATAAGGAACGTGAACAGGCGCATAAAGATTCTCTTCGGAGACATGTACGGGCTGGAATACTTCAGGAACGACGACAGGGGCTTAACCGTTCGCATCAAACTGCCCAATACGACGAATCGGGGATATGAGAATGTATAACGTATTGATCGTGGACGATGAGAAAATGATCCGGGACGGCATTAAGGCCGCCATGCCCTGGAGCGATATCAATATATCCGAGGTATTCACGGCGGTTTCCGCGGAAAGGGCGATGGATGTCATAAGGAGCGAGGACATCCATATCCTCCTGACCGATATCAACATGCCCGGTCTTTCCGGGCTGGAGCTGATAGACGAGGTCAAGAAAACCAAGTCCGACATAGACATCATCGTCTTTACCGGCTACGACAACTTCGAGTACGCCCAGCAGGCCCTGCGCATGAAGGTGGAGGACTTCTTCCTCAAGCCGGTGAACGAGAACACCCTGGCCCAGTCGATTTTCAAGCTGACCAAAATTCGGCAGTCCCGCATCGACGAGCAGAAGCACCAGAGGCTCCTGAGGAGAAAGATCGGCGTGGAGGAGCAGCTCAAGCTGGAGATAACCATGGGAAAGCTCATCCACGGCTTCGCCTCGGAGAATGAGTACAGGGCGTTTATGGAGGAGTACAAATATCCCGCGGACACCTCCATGCAGGTCGTCGTGCTCATACCCGTACTCTATGCGGACATAAGCGACGACGACAAGTTCTTCCGACTGCTTTCTATCAAGAATATCTGCCTGGGCATGTTTGATTCAAAGGGAACGGGCATAAGCTTTATCGATAAAAACGACCGGATCGTCCTGGTTCTGTTTCAGGACAAGGAGTCCGAAGAGATTGTCGAGAAAGTGGAGAAACTGAACAGCATCCTGGTGGATGAGTATAAATTCCACCCCAGGATCGTCATGGGGAGCCTGGTCTGCGGCTTCAGGAATCTCCATACCTCCTACAACGATGCCATGTTTCTCATGGACAGCAAAAAAACCGGGGAAGCGCGGATACTTCAGGAGAGAAATTCGGTTCGCCGCCTTGATATCTTCAATAGGATCCTTGCGGATCAGAAGAATATCATGGTGACCAACACGGCGAATTTCCAGATTCTCATCGAAGCCTTTGAGGCCTTCCGAGAGGCCTGCGAATCCTTCAACCTGGCAAACGGATTCGTGAAGAAGTGCTGTTTCGAAATCGCGTCCTCCATCTATTTCGGATACGCGGTGGATTCGGGGAACAAAACGGATAAGCTGCTCGAATCGCTGCTGCTTTCCATCGCCGATTCTTCCAGGGAGGAGGCCTTCGCCTTTACCAGAACCTTTATCAACGATCTCATAAACAGCAAGGAGGAGAGCAGCCATGAACTTATCGAGGTGGCCAAGCAGTTCATCTGCAGCAATCTGGATAGGGACCTCTCCGTATCCATTGTCGCGGAGGAGATGTTTCTCTCGGAGAGCTATTTTTCGAGGCTGTTCAAGAAGGTCTGCGGCAAGGGCTGCAACAAATACATAACGGAAAAGAGAATTGAAAAGGCGAAGGCCCTTCTGGAAACCACGAATCTGCAGAGCGGCATGATCGCCGCCCTCGTAGGCTACAGGGACTGCAACTATTTTTCCCTGGCATTCAAGAAGTATACCGGCCAGTCTCCCACCTCATTCCGAAGCGGGAAAAGGCAATTCTGACAGGAGCAGGCCCGGCGATACGGAGCCCTCAGGGGGGGAGTAAGGAGGATTTATATCGGAAAGGAGTGAGAGGGCGCATGTTATTTGTATTTCGGTTCATTATGATTCCGGCGGACAGCGGTCCCGGGGATAATGAAGCAACAGAGGATAAGTATGTCACAAAATGAATGAAGCCATGAGATGTCTCATAGCCATTCGAGGAGGTTCCCATGAAATATTACGTAAATGCAAACGCGGCGAAAGACGGCAACGGTTCCCAGGAAAGTCCCTTCAAGCGCATCAACGAAGCGGCGAAGCTGGCCCTTCCCGGGGATGAGGTACTGGTCGCCCCAGGCATATACCGGGAGTATGTCGATCCGGTCCATGGGGGTACGGAAGAGGCCCGCATCACCTACAGGAGCATCACGTCCCTCGGAGCGGTGATCACCGGGGCGGAGCAGGTGAAGACCTGGCAGCCCTTCAAGGGCAATGTCTGGGTGTGCCGGATAAGCAATAGTGTTTTCGGCGACTATAACCCCTACGACACTCTGGTTTACGGGGACTGGTATTTCGCCGCGCCCAACAAGCATACGGGCTGCGTCTATCTGAACGACAGGGCCCTGTATGAGACGGTCACCCTGGAGGAGTGTATCAAGGGCGAAGTCTACGAATGCAGCTGGGTGCCGGAGGAGTCGGTTTACAAGTGGTATACCGAGCAGGACGGGGACAGGGACGAAACCGTTCTCTACGGCAATTTCCAGGGGAAGGATCCGAACAGGGAGAACGTGGAGATCAATGTCCGGCGCAGGTGCTTCCTGCCCTCCGTGACCGGTATCGGCTATCATACTGTCAGCGGATTCAACATCAGCAAGGCCGCCACGAACTGGGCGCCCCCCGCCGCCTATCAGGACGGCATGATCGGGCCCCACTGGAGCAAGGGCTGGATCATCGAGGACTGCGAAATCTCGAACAGCCGCTGCGCCGGGATCTCCCTGGGCAAGTACCTCGATCCGGACAACGACCACTACTTCACCACCAAACAGGTGAAGAGCCCCACCCAGATGGAAAGGGACGCGGTCTGCCGGGGGCAGTACCACGGCTGGATGAAGGAGACCGTGGGCAGCCACATCGTCCGCCGCTGCGACATCCACCACTGCGAGCAGGGGGGCATCATCGGCCGAATGGGCGCCGTGTTCAGCGTGATCGAGGACAACCACATCCACCACATCAACAACATGATGGAGCTGGGGGGAGCGGAGATCGCGGGCATCAAGCTCCACGCCGCCATCGACGTGCTCTTTCAGCGCAACCACATTCACCACTGCACCATGGGAATCTGGTGCGACTGGGAGGCCCAGGGCACCCGCATCACCCAGAATCTGCTCCACGACAATCAGCGGCCCCCCTTTGCCAAGAACCTTCCGGGAAGCATGATGTCCATGGACCTGTTCGTGGAAGTCAGCCAC
>QKAI01000420.1 GCA_003246505.1 Spirochaetaceae bacterium
CTCTTCGGGAGAACCGTGGGCTGCGGGGCGGTCCGGTTCTATCCGGAATTCGGCGAGATCAAACGCATGTGGGTCGACCGGGCCTACCGGGGGCGGGGCATCGCCTCCCGGATTCTGGAAAGGCTGGAGGAGGAGGCGGTCCGGTCGGGGGCGGGCCTCCTGCGCCTGGACACGAACGACACCCTGTCCGAGGCGAAGGCGATGTACGCGAGGTTCGGCTATCGGCCCATAGAAAGGTACAACGACAATCCCTTCGCCCAGCATTTCTTTGAGAAGCCCGTCGGGATCCCCTAGACGGCGGGGACCTCCGCCCTGTCCTTCGCCGGGGTTACCCCGAATAGCCTCTTGTACTCCCGGTTGAACTGGGAGGAGCTTTCGTAACCCACGCGAAGGGCCGCTTCGTAGGCCTTCTCCCCCTCCTGCTGAATCAGTTCCTTGGCCTTATGGAGGCGGATGTTCTTGATATATTGGAGGGGTGAGGTACTGGTGACCGACTTGAAATTGCTGTGAAAGGAAGAGGGACTCATCCCCGCTTCCTCCGCCAGGGCCTGCACTTCCAGGGTCTGGGAGAAGTCTTCGTGGATTCTGCTGATCACCCGGGATATCTGGTAGAGGGTCCGGTTCTTGTAAACCAGCTCCTTAAGGCTGTCCCCGTGCTCCCCGTTCAGAATTTTAAAGAGGATTTCCTTGAGATATAGGGGACCCAGAATCTTCGTCTCGTTGCGGGACCTGAGAGTCTCCAGGAGCCTTATCACGCTTTCCAGAATGGTTTCCGACATGGTTTCCTGGAAAATGCTGTCATTCATCACGGCGGCGGAAGAGGGCTTCGAATCCATCTCATAGAGCATTTCGCCGATCATCTGGGGATCCATTCGCAAAGACATGCCCAGGAGGGGTTTATCCTCTTCGATAAGGGCCTCGCAAAGGACAGGAAGGGGAACGGTCAGGGCGAAGAAGTTGCGGGAATCATAGGTATAGACCCGGTCTCCCAGGAATACGTTCTTCTTCCCCTGGGCCAGCATGATGATCTTCGGCTGATAGATCGCCGCCTTGGGCTCGTAGGGCTTGTCCCTCCGGAAGAGGGAGACCCCTTTGATATCCGTTTCCATCAATCCGTCCCGTGGAAGCAGCTCCCCCAGGAGAGATTTCATCTTTTCAATTCTGTCTTCCAAAATCATGTCTCCCGTTTTGTATAGTTTTACCCCGTATTAGGCATTTTTCAAGGATGAATATGGGGGGAATATCTACCACGCTGGAGAAATAGGCAATTTATAAATCGGAATAGACATTTATTTCTGATAGGGAAACCCTTAAATTATCAGTCAGATAGTTTATTTTACGAAAGGAGCGATAATATGGCAAGCATGCAGATAATGATAAATCAGATGATCCAGGCGGAGTCGGGCAGAGCCGATGCGGTACGGGGTCTCTCCGGGGTTTTCGTGGGGAAGCCCGGGAAAGACCGCGGGAAACCGGTGACAGCTGAGCCCGAAGGGGTTATCATCAAGATGGCACACCATGAGGATTTTGTGGGGCGGTACATCCTGGCGTCGGGATTTTAGGGAGGAGTTCTGTGGGGGACCTGATTGTATTTTACACCTGGTCGGGGAATACGAAAAAGATTGCCCGGACGATTCAGGGGATGACCGGCGGAGAACTTCTGGAGATTCTGCCGGTGAACCCCTATCCGAAAAGATACGGCCCCTGCGCCGAACAGGCGAAGGGGGAGATCCGTTCCGGTTTCCAGCCGGAGATTCAGGAGATTCCCCGGGATCTGTCAGATTACGACAGGATATTTTTCGGTTCCCCCATCTGGTGGGGGACCATGGCGCCTCCCCTGGCCGCCTTCCTCTCCCGTTCCGATCTCTCCGGAAAGAGGATTATCCCCTTCTGCACCCACGGAGGGGGAGGACAGGGCCGGTTCACGGACGACATAAGAGAGAGCCGCCCCGACGGGGAGATCGCCGGGGAACTGGTGATTTTCGGAAACGGGGGGAGATCCCTGGAAGCGATGGTCCGGGATTGGCTGGACAGGGTGAAAGGGTAAGGGATGGCCTGGTTAGGAAAGCTGATTGAACCCTCCCGGCAGATCGGGGAGGAACGGAAGATCTTCTCCAACGGCAGGCTTCTCTCCATTATGGCCCCCCTTTTCGGGGAGCAGTTCTTCATGATGCTGGTGGGCATCGCCGATACCCTGATGATCAGCTACGCCGGGGAGGAAGCCGTCTCCGGCGTATCCCTGGACAACATGTTCATCACCGTGTTCCTCTTCGTCTTCTCCGCCCTGGGGGCGGGCGGGGCGGTCATCGTCAGCCAGTACATCGGCAATAAGGACGGGGAGCAGGGAAGAAACGGCGCGGGGAAACTGGTGGGCATCGCGGGAATCGCCTCACTCATTTTCACGGTTTTCGTTCTGCTCTTCAACGGGCAGATCCTGCGTCTCCTCTTCGGCCGGGTGGACCGGGGCGTCATGGACGCCTGCGTCACCTATCTGCGCATAACCGCCTACTCCCTTCCCGCCATCGCCGTTTACAATGCGGGATCGGCCATCTACCGGAGCATGGGGAAGACGAAGCCGGTCATGTATATCTCCCTCGTCTCCAACGTGATCAATGTGATCGGCAACGGAATAGGCATCTTCATCCTCCATGCGGGGGTGGCCGGCGTCGCCT
>QKAI01000488.1 GCA_003246505.1 Spirochaetaceae bacterium
AAAAAATTTTATTTTCCTATTAATAAGGGAAGAAAGAAAAAACGAAAGGTAGGCGAATGCTCTTTATTGTATTTTTATTCCTTTAAGTATAATAAAATAGCCTTTGTACGGTCCCGTACTTTATCCCTTTTCGTAGAAAGGGAAGGGTAGGGTAAAAAAAAGGCGGCTCCCCCCTCATCGGAGAAACCGCCTTTTCCTTACCTCCCGGTAAAACTACATTTCCGTATCATTGGGATTTGTTCCCGACATTTTTGTCTTATATTGTGTACAGTCGATATTGAACTTGTCCACCCTCAGCCCCATGATCCGCTCGGTCAGCCCCAGTTCCCGTGCCGCTCTGGCCCGGTTGCCCCGGGCGGTTTTCAGGGCCTCCCGTATCATCTCCTCCTCCAGCTGGTCCAGGGCTTCCTGCAGGGTGGAGGCGCTCCGGGTGTTGGAGGACTCCGCCGATTGAAGGCTGGGGGGGAGATGGTAGCTGTGGATGACCTGGTCGCTGGAGAGCAGGACCGCCCTTTCCATGCAGTTTTCCAGTTCGCGCACGTTTCCGGGCCAGTGGTAGCTCATGAGCAGGTCGATGGCGGGGCTGGAAATCCGCTTCACGTTCTTATGGTTCCTCTCGCTGTACTTCTCCACGAAGTGGTCCGCCAGCTGCATCACATCGCTTTTTCTGTCCTTGAGGGGGGGGATATGGATGGGGAAGACGTTAAGCCGGTAGAACAGGTCCTCCCGGAACGTCCCCTTGAGGATCTCCTCCTCCAGGGCCCGGTTAGTGGCTGCCACCACCCGGACGTTCACCTTGATGGTCTCCACCCCGCCGACCCTCTCTATCTCCCTCTCCTGGAGGACCCGGAGGAGTTTCACCTGGGTCATGGGGGTCAGTTCCCCTATCTCGTCCAGAAAGATGGTGCCCCCGTCGGCCAGTTCGAACCGCCCCTTGCGGGAGGTCAGGGCCCCGGTGAAGGCGCCCTTCTCATGGCCGAAGAGCTCGCTTTCGATGATGCTTTCGGGCAGGGCGGCGCAGTTCACCTTGATGAAGGGCTTATCCGCCCGGAAGCTGTTGTAGTGGATGGCATGGGCCACCAGTTCCTTGCCGGTCCCGCTCTGTCCCCTTATGAGGACGGTCGCCTCGGAGCGGGAGACCTGTCCGATCAGGTCGTAGACCTCCTGCATGGCCTGGGAGTTCCCAATAATGTTGGATGGCTGGAACCGCTCCTGGAGCTGTTTCTGGAGCCGTTCCTTCTCCGCCACGAGGACCAGTTTCTCCTCCTCCATCTGCTGGCGCAGCTTCAGGGCCTGGGAGATCATGGAAGCCACGATGCTCAGCAGGCGCACGTCCTCGTCCAGGCTGATCCCGTCGGCGAAGAGCCGGTCCACGCTCAGGGTTCCCACCGTTTCGTGGCCTATCTTGATGGGGACGCAGATAAAGGAGAGGTCCTTTTTGTTCTCCTCCCCCCGGGTACCGGTCTTGTTCAGAAAGGAGGGGTCCTTGGAGACGTTGGGAACGATCACCGGCTCCCCCGTGGCCACGACCCGACCGGTGATCCCCTCGCCGATATGGTAAGTCCCCTTGCTGATTTCCAGTTCGGTCAGTCCGTAGGCGGCCTGGATGGTGATCTCCTGGGTTTTCCTGTTGACCAGGGTTATGGTCCCCCGGTGCATGCCCATGTTCTCCGCCATGGATTCAAGAAGGGGCTGGATGGCGCTTTTGATATCCGGGTTGCCGTCCAGCAACTGGCTGATTTCAAAAAGGAGGGTGAGCTCCTGGATTTTTCTTCTGTAATGCTGTGAACTGATATCCATAGGATTCCATTATACATTTCTGTAGTTTTAAGGTCAATAGCATACAATATTGTAGTTTAGGGTTTCGGTTGAATATTCTGCAATAATCCGTTTCTTCCCGTGAAGGGAACGGGGAAAAAAAGGAAAAATCTTTCTCCCCCCCCATCGGGACCGGTTCCCCAATCCCCGGGAATTTCATATGATGATTCCCATGATAATCGTATTGGAAACAGGTATTACGGAGAAAGAAAAAACCTATATCAGGGATTTTCTGACCGGCCAGGGACTTCAGGTCCGGGAGATCGTGGGCGAAAAGGACACTGTCCTCGGCGCGGTGGGCCAGGTGTCCCTTGATCAGAGGACCGTGGAGCTTCTCCCCGGTGTCGCCCGGGTCATTCCCATTTCCAAGCCCTATAAGCTGGCCTCCCGGGAACTACACAGGGAAGACACGGTCTTCTCCGTGGGCCATGTCACCGTGGGGGGGTCGCGCATCGTCATCATAGGCGGTCCCTGCGCTGTGGAATCCCGGGAGCAGATCCTTGAAGCGGCCCGGGCGGTCAAAGAGGCGGGGGGCGTCATGCTCCGGGGGGGCGCCTTCAAGCCCCGCACCTCCCCCTACGCCTTCCAGGGGCTGGGCTTCGAGGGCCTCCGCTATCTTAAGGAAGCCGGGGAGGCCACCGGCCTTCCGGTCGTCACCGAGGTCGTCGCCCCGGGGGACGTGGAGGCCATGGCCGAATACATAGACGTCTACCAGATCGGCGCCCGGAACATGCAGAACTTCGAACTCCTCAAGACGGTGGGCTCCATGGGCATGCCGGTCATTCTCAAGAGGGGGCTTTCGGCTACCATCAACGAGTGGCTCATGGCGGCGGAATACCTTCTCGCCTCCGGCACGGACAAGGTCATCCTCTGCGAGAGGGGCATCAGGACCTTCGAGACCTATACCCGCAACACCCTGGACATCTCCGCCATACCCATCATACGCAAACTCAGCCACCTGCCGGTCATCGTGGATCCCTCCCACGGCACGGGCATCAGGGACAAGGTGCTCCCCATGGCCCTCGCCGGCGTGGCCGCCGGGGCCCACGGGCTGATCGTGGAGGTCCATCCCGATCCGGAGAAGGCCGTCTCCGACGGTCCCCAGACCCTGTATCCGGAGCAGTTCCGCAAGCTCGTCCACGATGTGGAGGCCCTGGCCCCGGTGGTGGGAAAGGAGGTGGCCCGCCTGCCCGAGAACCACCATCTCCGGGCCGCCGTGGGGGAGACGGTGCAGTTCACCGGGGACAGCTGCCGGGTCGCCTTCCAGGGGGAGCCCGGGGCCTACAGCGAAAAGGCCCTCAAGCACTACTTCCCCGAGGGGCGGGCCGAATCCCTTCCCTGCGGATCCTTCGAGGAGGTCTTCGACGCGGTTCTCAAGGGGAAGGCGGACTGGGGCATGCTCCCCATGGAGAACTCCCTGGCCGGTTCCATCCTGGAGAATTATGACCTTCTGAATCTGAACCCGGACGTGAGCATCGTGGGGGAGATCAAGATCCGCATCCGCCACAATCTCATCGCCCACAAGGGCGTCCGCATCGAGGATATAACCGAGGTGCGCTCCCATCCCCAGGCCCTGGCCCAGTGCGACCGTTTCATCAGGGATCACCGCTGGGCTTCCATTCCCGCCTACGACACCTCCGGCGCCGTGGCGGACCTCTCCCGGGACAGGGACGCCCGGCACAGGGCCGCCATCGCCAGCGACGAGGCCGCCCGGGTGTGGGACATGGAAATCCTCAAGGAGGGGATCGAGACAAATCCCAACAACTACACCCGCTTCGCCGTCATAGGCCGCCGGGAGAATGTGAATGTCTCCAAGCCCAACAAAGCTACGATTATGTTCGAAATTTCCGATGAGGCGGGATCCCTGTCCAAGTGCCTCGCCTTTTTCGCCAGGCACCAGCTGAATATGACCCGCATCGAATCCCGTCCCATCCACGGGAAACCCTGGAGCTACAGCTTCTACGTGGATCTGGACCTGCCCGAGGACATATCCACCTTCGAAGGGGCGGCGGAAGAGGTGAAAGGGGCCGTCAAGGGCTTCCGTATTCTGGGGATGTACCGGGTCTAGCCTTCGATGCCCAGCGCTTTGAGCTGGGCCGCTTCCTCTTTAAGGGAGAGGTACTCCTTAAGGGTCTTGTTGCTCTCCATGTACAGCCGCTTGAGGGTGTCCGTCTCCACCTTGATACCCTTAATGCGGGCGCGGAGGGCCGGATCCTCCTCTTTTTTGAACATCTCGTCCAGGCCGACCATCTTCTTGTGGAAGGTGCGCAGTTCCATCAGATTGTTCTCTATGAACTCCATGAGCATCTCCTCGGAATACTCGGCCAGCTTCTCATACTGCTGGGAGTTGGAGTTGCCGATGTTCCTCAGAAGCTGGGTCTTCTTGCGGATCTGATCCATGAGGGTGGTGAAATTCAATCTCACCTTCCTCGATTGGCCGCTGACCGGATCCACGGTCTTCACTTCGTAGAAGAGGTCCTCCTCCTTCCTGTTGAAGAACTTTTTCAGAACCTCCACGAAACTCTTTTTCCGCGCCGAGGTGATCTCCCGGTTGTGCTCCAGTTTGGCCGCCGCCGAAGCAAGCTGATCCGCGGCTTTGGAGACGTCCGGTATGATGCGCAGGAGGTAGGTCTTGTCGATTTTCTTCTCCGTCTTCTTCTTCTGGGTCACCTCTTTCTTGCGGCTCCCCGTAATATTCAGGGATTTGAGGACCGCCTGCTTCTTCGCCTCCCCGTCGTAGCCGAAGTCCTCCGTAAAGATTTCCTCTATCAGCTCCCTGTAGAAGGGTTCCCCGGGAAGCTGGCTGGTAATCTCCAGCTTGGCGGCGACCAGGATGCCCTTGAGATCCCTCGTCACCGATTCGGAGGTCGGGTTCAGCCCGGGGAGTATCACCGTGCGGATGCGGAATTTATAGGCTTCCCTCTGGTAGATGCTCACGCTCTTCAGGTATTTCTTGATCTTGCCGTAGGAGTTGTTCAGGTTGGCGATGGAGTTGAACCGGATTTCGGAACTCATGGGGTCGTTATTGGAGGTGATGATCTTGTCCATGACCATGGTAAGACCCCTGGTTATGTTATGGGTGGTATTGCTTCCCAGATTCGGCCATTTCACATAGTCCAGCACGGCGAGGATCTTCTTAATGCCCCCCAGGTTCAGTTTGTCCATATTGACATCGTAGATATTGTTCATGTAGTCCAGAACGCTCTCGTAATTGGAGAGGCGGAAGCTCAGTTCGGAGACCATCTCCTGATCGGGAATAGGATCGGAGGAGGGGGGTTCCAGCTTCGTGGACTGATCGTAGTTATAAAGGTCTTCCTTGAGCAGGCCCTTCTGCACCAGGTAGGTGTAAAGGATATGGAAGGTATTGCCGAAATTTCTCAGCTCCTCCTTGAGTCTGGGGAGAGTCTCCTCGTCCAGTTCGGTTCTTTTTAACTTAAGCCCCTCTTCCAGCAGTTGTAAAAAATCCTGATTCTCTTCCATAATAGACAGTATCGAACGATTCGCTTAATAAATGCAACCCTTTTATATCCCGGGAGGAGGAAATATGGGAAAAGAGAACCCCTTTGTCAGGGAGAAGCTTGTCATGGGACTGCTCATCTCCCGGGAGGAACACCGGATCCCCCTGGAGAGGGAGCTGATCTCCCTCTGGGGTCCCTTCGACCTGGTAGCGGGGCCCCTCGGTTTTGAATACACAAGCTATTACGACGGGGAGATGGGCACCCCCATCCGGAGGTGGTTTTACTCCTTCCGGGACAGGGTGGATCCCTCCCTCCTGGCTTCCATCAAATTGGAAACAAACCGGATAGAGGGGCTATTCCTCCGGGAAGGGGGGATGAGGACGGTCAATCTGGATCCGGGGCTCATGGCCCTGCACCGCTTCGTTCTGGCCACCACCAAGGACAATGCCCATCGCATCCCCCTCCGGGACGGGATCTACGGCGAGACGACCCTCCTCTATCGCAAAAAGGATTTCGAGCCCCTGGAGTGGACCTACCCCGATTTCCGAAGCCGGGAGAACCGGGATATCCTCATAAAAATCCGGGATTTGTACCGGGAAGATCTGAAAAGCGGGTCTTAGGGAAAGAAATCCCCTCCCCGGGGGTATGAAAACCGGACTATACCCCCTCCTCGGTCTTCTCTTGCTGACCGGCTGCGAGATCCTCAGCAGGGACAGGACCTATGAAATCCTCCTTCCCGATCCGCCTCCGGGCTACGGTTTCCTCTGTTCCTGGGACGCCCTCATCATCGGCGACGACGGAGGGGAGGAGCGAATCGTCCTTTCCGGGTCTGACCGGTCCTTTGTCTTTACCGGCCTCAGGGAGAGGCGTTATCTTGTCCTGGTATACGCCGTGGGCCCCTCACCCTTCCGGATGCGGCCGGCGGGGCTTTTCCTGGACGGCCGCTCCGGGGTGCCGGCCGGGGCGGACTTCTTCCGGGGCCCCGCCCTGCTCCTCCTGGCCGAGGCGATCCGGTCCGGATTCGACATCCGCCGGTTCAACTGCGGCCGCTTTATCGGGGAGTGGGAGGACGCGGATTCCCCGTCCCCCTGGTTCCTGGACAGGGACAGGGCTCTGACCTCCCTTCTGGAGGGGGATTTCTCCGTGAGGGATCTCCGGCAGGGGGCGCTCTTCCCCTATACTCCGGCGGCGGACGGGCTCCCCTGGGCCTCGGAGGATGCCCTGCTGGGATGGGAGCCCCCCGCCTTCCTTCCCCGGGGGACATTCCGGTTCTACTGCCCCGATCTCTCCCGGTTCCGGGAAGTCTCCCTTGACCGGGAGGGGCGGATATCGGTCCTCGAATACTCCGTTAAAATTCCGTGAGGGAAGGGCTCATGGATGAGAAGTCGGTTAGTCCGGAGAAAAAAGTCATAAAAAACTTGTTATTATCCGATAAATGGACTAACTTATCCAAAGTTAAAGAGCTGAAGCATCGGTTCACGCTTACGTTATTCCCGGATGTGCAATAAGGAAGAACGGTGGACCGGTGGGGAAAGGCTCTTTTTTTTGCCCTTTTTTCCGTCCCTCCGGGGAAAGGCCCCATAAAAAGATTGATCCTCCGACTAAATGGAAATATACTTAATCAGGATATAAGTTATATCCTATACGAAAGGGGAGGATGCCGGTTTGGGTAGCGCCTTGTTAACTTTTATGCTCTTTCTGGGGGTCATGCTGGTGCTGAGAAGCGTCATCTTCGGTATCATCCCCCGCCTCATGGATAAAAAAAAGAGAAAAGACAATCCCGACGAAAAGGAGCAGAACTGAATATGGCGGAAGCGCAGGAGCAGTTCCGATCTCAGCCACCCATGCCGGACTTTTTCAAATTCGATCAAATCCAGAAGGAGGAATATCTCTCCCAGCTGGGCAATTTCAATCAGGAACAAAGGGCCATCTTTCACAAAATCTGCGAGCTCTGGGAGCCGGAGATCGATTACAACCGCTTCATAGAGCTGGGTAAGAATCAGTTTTCCTTTATCCAGAGCCACCTGAGTCAGCTGATGCAGAAGCTCTTCAATGCCCGGTGCGGCCTCATACGCATCAAATCCCAGCAGGGGAACATCGTCAACGACCAGGTCATACTCTGCGAAAGGGATTCCATCCGGTTCTTCTACTATTACATAGAGAACGAATACGTTTACTCCCTCTATTCGGAGGACAAGCAGTTCATTACCCCCAAATTCCTGGAGAGGCAGGATATTCTGCTCCCCGGCAGATACGTGGAGACCCTGGGGCTGACCGACATAGGCGAATCCCTGGCCGAGTCCCAGGGGGACCGGATCCGTATCTATCTGGTCAAGTGCGAGAATTACGACCCCATATATATGACCCCCGCCACCCTGCCCCATATCATCCGCCTCTCCCGGGAGAAGATCCGGGGCGTGGTGAAAAGCCCCCAGCTTCTGACTTTCCTCTCCAAGACCCTGGGCCTTATGGAGAGCGAAATCCTGAGGGACCTGAAGGGGCGGGATAACAATTTCTGGAACAAACTGTGCCGCTGCCTCATGGAGAACCGGGATGAGGTGTCCGACAAGAGGCGCCACATCCCCCCGGAATTTTCCCCCTCCGTCTCCCTGGTTTACTCCTATACGAGGAACGGCCTGGACGAGGCGGAAAGGGTCCGCCTGGACAGGCAGTCCCAGAAGGACGAGCTGGTTTCCATCTGCCAGGCCATTGAGATGAGGTCGGAGAAGTTCCTCGAGCAGCAGGAGTTGAACGATTACCTGGAAAACGGCACAAAGAGATGGCCCGATTTCAAGAACACCTTTTACGATCAGTGCGTCAAGATGAAGAACAAGACCTCCCTCCCCCTCATCGTCAATCTGGGGAGCGGCTACATGCACCGGGACCACATCTACATGTCCTTCCGCATGGAGCTTAAGGAGGCCTCCCTGGAGCTAAGGCAGTATTATCTCAACCTCATGGAGGAGGTGCTCCTATCCCGGAAGGGGGGGCGGATGAACGTTTTCGCCACCACCGAATCCTTCATTCAGAGCATAAGGGACCGGATAAGGGAGAAATTTCCCAAACTCCATGTTTTTCTGGAAAAACCAAAAATCCTTTCCGAGGGCATCATCCATTGGGCGAAAAGACGGTCCAACGTGCCCACTTCCGATCAGGTCAGATCACTCCTGAACAAGTATTTCGAGGAGGATTCCACCCTCCGGTTCATCCGTCTGGACAGACTGCTCGATCTCTATCTGCAGCCCCTTTTCCACGAGGCCTACGGGAAGCTCCCCCTGGTCCGCCGGGTGATGATGCGCCTCTTCGGCCGTTACGACAGCTACCTCGAATCCTTCAGCCGCCTGCCGGGCGGGCCGGGAAGGGAGGCGGGGAAGGTCTCCCCCTTGGGACGGCCTTCCCCGCCGTCCGGGGATTTGGCGGGCAAGACCCTCTCCCCGATGGATGATCCCATGGAGCGGTACCACCGGTCCTCTTCCTCCCCCCCGAACCGGTCCTACAGGAAGCGGGCGTCCCGGGATAAGGAGCAGGAGAGGCGATACAGCCATCGGGAACAGAACTCCGCCTGGAACGAATTCGAAGAGGCACTGAAAAAAAGCGATAGCAAATAGGAGAGTCGATAGTATGGAACGGGTATTTAACAGGGAGAAGGCTCTCAAGCATGCCATGAACGACAGGACTCTCCTGGTGGATCTGCTGCGGTTTACCCTGGAGGACGTGCCGGACATGCTGGCCCGTCTGGAAGATCTCATCGGTAAGCAGGCGGATAGGGTGGCGGTGGCGGACCAGGCCCATAAAATCAAGGGTTCCGCCGGCGCGGTCAGCGCGGAAAGGCTTTTCGCCGCCGCCTTTGATCTGGAGGAAACGGCCAAGGAAGGGGGGAGGGATCGTTTTGATGAGCTCTATGTCCTTTTACGGGATGCCTTTAATGAATTCCGGGAGGATGAAGATGTTCGCGCTTTTCTCTAGGAACTGCCCCTTGACAGGACAGGATTTCCACCATAGAGTTGTTCCATGTTCGTTTCGGTGATCATCGACGCCGGGGGAGAGGACAGCGGTCGGGTTACCACCAGCCTGCTTCTCCGTTACGGCTTTAAACAGGTACAGGGCAACTGCTTCGAATCCTACAATATGAACGACAAGCAGCTGTCCCGTCTGAAACTGGACCTGGACCGGGCGACTGACTTTTACGATGCCATCAGATTCTATCAGTACCCCGTAGATGACCGGCTGGTCATCTCCTCCCTGTCGGAAAACCGCTGGCGCCGCATGATACTTAAGGAGAAAAACAGTGCTCAATGATTTGAATCCCCGCATAAAGAAGATAGAAAAGGATATTCTCGACGCCTGGAGGCGTCTTTGACTCGGACAGGTTAAAAAAGAAAGCCGCCGAGCTGGAGGAGCTTTCCGCGAGTCCGGAATTCTGGAACGACAGGGATGAGGCGGAGAAGGTCCTCTCCGAGCTCAAGCGCCTCCGGGGCCGATTCGAACCCTGGGAGGAACTTGTCGCCGATATGAGTGACTGCAAGGAGCTCTATGCCCTGGCCCGGGAGGAGGACGACGAATCCCTGGAGGGGGAACTCTCCGGCAGCATGGATGATCTGGAGTCCACCTTCGACAGGCTCAACACCCTGGAGCTTCTCTCCTCGGAGACGGACAGCATGAACGCCTTCGTCACCATCCACTCCGGTGCGGGGGGGACCGAAGCCTGCGACTGGGCCTCCATGCTCTACCGCATGTACTCCCGCTGGGTGGAGCGCAAGGGCTTCAAGATGACCCTCCTGGACATGCTGGAAGCGGAGGGGGGTATCAAATCGGTTTCCATTCAGATCAACGGGGAGTACGCCCACGGCC
>QKAI01000148.1 GCA_003246505.1 Spirochaetaceae bacterium
GCAGAGGGGCATCGCCCCGTCGTAGGTGTCCGGATAGGTTTGCAGCCCCGTGGGATCCACGGTAAAGGCCAGTTCCCCGTTTCCTACGCTCAGGGGTGACTGGGGCTGGAAATCGGTAAGAACCGGATTGTGCCGGGATAGGACCCGGGGTCTGTCTATTGCCAACGCATCGCTCCTCTTGTTAAGCCTTGTCTGATGTTAGGGGGGTACGTCTGGTTTCCGCAAGGTACAATTTCCTGTCCGATGGGGCAATTCCTAGGAATAACACCCCATATTCCTGTTATATGCTAATATCGACGACGAAAGAGGTCAGTCCTGCATGGTATATAAACGCTTTATGGTTTCCTATCTGATAATACTCATGATTCCCACTCTTATTTCCGGATATGTATATAGGAACGGTTTGAGGGTTATTGAAAGGGATGCCACGGAGACCCGCCTTTTCATGCTGCGTCAGATGCGCGACATGGTTGACAGGAGCCTCAGGGAAATTGACGAGACCCGGTTGCGGCTTCTCCATGATCCCATGACGAATCTGATGCAGCAGCTGGACGCCCCAATGAGCGGCACGGGGGATATCTACCGCTTCTGGGAGTATAACCGCGTCGTAAGCAAGCAGACCTTGACCGGCAACAGTATAAAAAGCCGTGTTTTCGTATTCTTCAATAGGAGCGGGGCTGTCTTTTCCCATAATACGACCAATTTCGGATACGATTTCGTTTATGATAACGTCCTTTCCTACCAGGGTCTCTCCAGGGATGAGTGGATGACCTCCTTTTTCCAGGATGATTACGGCAGAAAATACCTGAAGGCCGAGAACATGGTAATCGACGGGGAAGAAGCTTCATGCATCACCTATCTCTACTCCCTGCCCTCGGAACATGCCGCTTCCCGTTCGGGTGTCATAGCTTTTTTCATAGATAACAACAGAATAAAGGAGCTTCTCGGAGAGGCAAACCTCAACGGTCAGGGATGGGTATCCCTAAGGGACGGCAAGGGAGACTTGGTGACCGGGATCTCCCAGGGTGAGTACTCCCCCGTTCCCCTCTCCATAGGGGACGAGGAGCGGGAGGGGTATTATTACGACGATTCCGAGAGAGAACGGTTCATCATCCTTTACGCGCGGTCTCAATACAACGACTGGAGTTACGCTATTGGCTTACCCTATTCCTCCATTATCGGAGAGCTTCGCGGCTACAGGCGCAATGCCATCCTGATCTTCGCAGTAACCGCTTTCCTTGGAATGGCCGTATCCGCGTTCCTGGCTTACGTAAACGGAAAGCCTTTACATGAAACTGCGAAGATGGTAATCGATTCGCTGCCCCTTGGAAAATACAGGGAGGAAGCAAGTCGGGATGAGGTGGATATCCTTTGCGGGGGGGTTAAGGATCTTATTGAGGATAATGAGGACCTGAAGGAAAGGTTGGATAGTCAGATAAGGACCTTGAAGAATACGGTGATCGATCAGATCCTGAAGGGGGAGATCCATTCCACGGAGAAAATTGGCCTTCTGCTGGACCATTTAGGAATCAGCCACAGGGGCAGGCTCTACCAGGTGGCTTCCCTTCGAATTAACAGGTACGACCAGATCATGAACAGGGAGATCCTCAGCGAGTTGGATCATGTCCGCCTGTTCATTGAGGAAATCCTTGAGCGGAATGAGAGACGGGTCTGCGGGTTGACCCATTATACCAGCCAGAACGAAATCGCTCTGCTTTTTCTGTTCACGCCGGAGAACTATTCCCTTCCCTTTGTCAGGGATATACTCAAGGATCTGGGAGAGCGGATAGGGCAGAGATACAATGCCCACCCCTACGCGGGCATCGGCACCGTTACCGGAGAGCTGCTGCAGATATCCCAGTCCTACGGCGAAGCCCGATTCGCCCTGGGACGGGTCAACCGCAGCAGGGAGCACATCCTCTCCTACGACAGCCTGGATGTGGACAGTACCGCCTACTACTATCCCCAAGAGGTTGAGTCAAAGCTTATCAATCTGACGAAAGCCGGATCCCTCCGTGAAGTGAAACGCGTTCTTTCCGAAGTATACCGGCAAAATTTTCATGATATATCCGAAGATCGTGGGATGAAAAAATTGCTTCTTCTGGACATGTGGGCCACGGTAATGAAGATCGATGATGAAATGGGTTTTTCCGAAATTCCCCGAAACTATCCTCGGGCTTTTTCGGATGAAATCAGTGAGAGCCGCTTTTTCAATCGGATCTGCGATGCCTACAGCCGTTTATGCGGGAAAATAGAGAGCGAAAAGAAGAGTCACAACAGGGAACTCAAGGAAGCCGTCCAGGGCTACATCGATGAAAATTTTATCGATCCCATGCTCTGCGTCGCCCTCATCAGTTCCCGGTTCCATCTCTCAGAATCCTATTTTTCCCAATTTTTCAAAGAACAGCTAGGGGAGACTTTTGGCTCTTATCTGGAAAATCTCAGAATAAAGAGAGCCTGTGAACTGATTCGGGAAGGTGAGTTAATCGACAATATCGCCCAGGGGGTTGGGTACAAGAGCCCGCACTCCTTCAGAAGAGCCTTCAAGCGGGTTAAAGGCATGTCTCCCTCCTCCTTTCGGGATATCCTGGAAAGGAGTGCCCGTTGATCGTTCCGTCCTGATATACCCTGGGTTTTACCTATACCCTAACCCAACTTTTTAGT
>QKAI01000195.1 GCA_003246505.1 Spirochaetaceae bacterium
GTCCTGTCGGAGTGCTCCTTCCACATTACCCCCGGCGGGGAGATCACCTGGCCGGAGGAGTACCGTTCCTGGAAGGAGGGCACCCCGGGCCGCTACAGCTCCACCGCCCTTAACGAACCGGAGGGCAGCCTGGTGCTTCTCCATCCCCCCCGGGGAAGCCTCTTTTATCTGGACAGTTCCCTTCCCGCCTCCTCCCAGACCGTACGCATCCAGGCGGCGGCGCCGGAGCCCATCACCCTGTATGTGGACGGAACAGTTCTCGCAAGGGACAGGCCTTCCCCCCTGTCCGTCAGTTATCCCCTGACCCGGGGAGAGCATAGGCTGCGCCTTGTCACGGCCTCGGAGGAGCTGGAAGGGGATTTTGAGGTCCGCTGAGGGGACGACCAAAAAAGCAGCCCCGGATCCAACGGACCCGGGGCTGCCCCTTTTCGTTCTTTTATTCTATTCCTCAAGAAGCTCTATCAGATCGATATCGCTTTCCGGGTAAAGACCTAAATAATCGGCGGAGGCGTAAATCTCACCTATATAACGGGCGAACAGGGTGTTCTCCGCTTCCTGCAGCTGGAGTTCCGCCTCGGTATTTTCCAGAACCGTCCTCTCTCCCCGTCCATAGAGAAGGGACGTTTCATCGGCCAGGATCTGGTATCTCTCCCGATCCCTCTTTGCCGTTTCCGTCGCCTTGGCGGCCTGTTCCCGGGCGGAGACAAGGCTCTCCTTCTCAAGCTCGCCCTCCAGAAGGGCCTGGCTCAGTTCCGCTTCCTTCACCTTTACCTCGGAGGAGAGAATATCCCTCTCCGTGGCATTGAAGCTGCTTCCCGACAGGGTCAGGCTGACCGAGAGCTCTCCTGCCGTATCGGAGGGGGACTCCAGATTGCCGCTGACTCCGGCGGAGAAGGAGAGATCCGGCTGAAAGGTGAGGGTGATGTCCCTCTCTCTCTGGGCCAGAATCAGGGCGTTACGGGCCTGGGTGACATCCGGGGAGGAAACGCTCTCCGCCTGCATGGATCCTATCCGGGAGGCCAGAGTCTCCTTTAGGGCTTCCGTCTCCTCCAGGGTCAGTTCCTCCAGAGTGAAATCGCCGCTCAACCCTATGGCCGTCTGAAGTTCCTGGCGGGCGGCAAGCAGGCTGTCCTCCCCGGCCAGGCTGTTATCCTCCGCCGTGGTCAGTTCGTCCATGGCGTCCAGAAGATCGTCATAGGTGATATCCCCCGCCAGGTACAGGGCGTAGGAGGCTTCGTACTGATCGTTTTCCAGCTGTTCCAGCTGACGGTAAACCTCCTGCTGCTTCTCCGCCAGGGCCAGGGCCAGGGCCAGGTTCAGCACATCCCAGTCAAGGGCGGCTTCCGTGAAAAGGAGGGACGCCCTGGCATTTCCGTAACTTGCCTCGGAGCTTATCCTGGTGCTGGTCAGGTTAAAGGGGGAGAGGGAGAGGGCGGCGGATATATCCTGGTTGGAAGCCACCGACCCGGACAGGCTCACCTGGTCTATGACGGGAACGGTCAGGGTCAGGGAACCGGAGGGATTATCCGATGAGCTGGATTTGTCGCTCTCCAGGGACCAGTCTCCGCTGGCTCTGAGGGAGCTGTTATCCAGGCGCAGATCCCCCGTCAGATCATTCTCCGCCGATCTCAGGGTGTTCTGGGCTTCCATAAGGGTGGGGTTGTTCTCCCGTGCCCGGAGGATGATCTGTGAAAGGGTCAGGCTCTCCGCCCCCGCCGTCAGGGCAATTCCCGCGGCAAGGGCAAGTCCCAGGATGATTTTTCTACCTGCTTCCATGGTCAGCCCTCCCTGATCGTTTCGGAAATAACGCCCTTCATAATGGAGAAGAGGGGTACCGTTCCCAGGACGCCTCCGGCCAGTAGAGCTGTCATAGCGGCGGTAAAAACGGCGCCGAGGGTAATATTCGGGGTTCTGAGGCCCTCCAGGGACAACCCGGAAAAGAGGGGCGTCACCAGTTCCGCGAAGGGGCGGATGAAGAAAAGCGCCACCAGGAAGCCCACGAAGGCGCACAATCCGCTCAGGGTCAGGGATTTGAGAAAGTAATCCCGCAGGATGAGGGCCTTTGAGGCACCCAGCGCCCTTTTCAGGGCGATCTCCCGGCTCCTCCCCAGGGCCTCCACCATCATGATGCTCAGAATGCCGATGCTGCTGGTGATGAGGAGGATGAATCCCATCATGCTAATGACTATGGTGAAGGTGTTCAGGGTATGGCGGATCTCATTCAGGGAGGAGCTGTTTCCGTCCAGGTCACCCTCCCAGAAGTAGAGTTCCGTATCCTCTCCGTAGGTCATAGTCAAAATCATTCCCGCCTGGGCGGCGGCCTTCTCCATTCCCATCCCCTCCACCTTGATGACCCCGCTGGAGTAGAGGCGGCCCAGCATGCGGGTGGCCTCCATGCCCTGGGGCATGATGGAGGTGATGGGAACTATAAGGTCGGCCACATCGTAGGAACGGCGGAAGAGCTCGTCCTGATCTTCGAAGACTCCGATTACCGTATAGGTGATAACGGCCCGGCTTTCATTGTTTGATCCGGGGCGCTGGAACTGATTCTCCGGGGGATTGAAGGTTTTTCCTATTGCCCCGGCGGTGGATCCGTAGAGCTGTTCCGCCAGGGACTCGCTTATAACGGCGACCTTGCTTCCCTTGCTGCTCT
>QKAI01000482.1 GCA_003246505.1 Spirochaetaceae bacterium
GTATCAATTTACCCCCTTTTGTTGCATATTCTTAACTGCGTTTCCTCCGGTTCACTGACAAGGGGGAGAGGATTATTGATTCATGCCGCACAGAAGTTGTATCCTGTGAGGGGACAGAATGAAAAGCAGCGAGAAAGATTTTACCAGGGATTATTTTGATATAAACTTCTACCGGCTCCTCAAGGGGCTGAGCTGCAAGGAAACCGGTTATTTCGGTCAGCACTGCCGGGATTCGCTGAACTTCACGGGACAGTACTATGTCTGCATCGTCGCCCTCATCCGAACACTCCCGGGCGATCAGGACCACGGGGAGGAATGGTATAATCCGGAGGCCGTCGCCGAAGAAATAGAGAGATGCCTGGCACGGAGATTCCCCTTTTACCGGCTGATTCCCTGCAAGGATATCGTCATACATATCGTCAACCTCAGAGAACAGAATGGGAAGATCACACTGGTAAGGGAACTGGCCCGCCTGTCCGACCAGCTGCCCCTCGTTTCCCTGACCCTGGGGGTCGGCAGAATCAGGGAGGATCTATGCAATCTGTGGAAATCATTCAGCGACGGGATGACGGCTCTCAAGGAAAGGGCGCCGGAGAAAAAGACGCAGGTCATAGATTCCGACTGGATGCTCATTACCTACAATATTCGATACACCTTTGAACAGCAGAATATGATCGTCAGTTATCTGGGAGGGCATGATATGGAGAATCTGTCCCGCCTTCTCCGGGAAATCATAGCGGTCAACACAACCCATAATCTGTCATACAAGCATATGAACATACTCTTTTCCCACCTCTTCGACACGGCGGTCCGATATGCCGGAGAGATCGGGTTTGACATTAAGAAGATTGCCTCAGAGCAGGAACAGCTCCTCTTTAATACGGACAATATCCCCATCTGCCGCCAGGAGGATAAATTGACCGCCCTTGTTGCCCTTTACGACAGGGTGATGCGGATAACCCGGCACTACGGCAAAGACAGCCCCGACAGCACAGTGGAGAGAGTCATCAAGTACGCGGAGGATAATTATCACCGGGGCCTCTATCTGGAAAGCATCTCCTCCCACATGTCCCTTTCCAGGAGCTACTTGGCCAGAGTTTTCAAGGAAAAAACGGGTGAATCCCTTGTGGACTACATCAGCCTTGTGCAGATCAGGAAATCCAAGTCCCTTCTTCTGAGCACACGGAAAAGCATAGAGGAGATAGGCCAGATGGTGGGCATTCCCAACAGGGTCACATTCTACCGGCAGTTCAAAAAATACGAAGGGGTAAGCCCCTCCTCTTTCCGCCGCTCCCTGGTGGTATGAACCCCGTCCGGGGAACCGGCCGCCCTATGACCTTTTCCTCGTAAGGACGAAGACACGGGCGGTGCGCTCTCCCAACTCGACTTTGAGAATGCCCTCTTCCCATAAAATTATACCTATTAATTACCTAAACATGAAAAAGCAATAGCAACGGTAATATACCATTTGTTCTGGAATAAACCAAATCAACCTTTCTGCCGGCCCCGATGCCGGCGGAACCCGATTCTGAACAATTCATCCCTCCGGGAAGCTTCCCCCGGCGGGGGGACACGGCGGCCTAGGGAAGGGAGAGGCGGTCCATAATGTACCCCATCTTGAGTTCGTTATGGTATCCCCCGCCCCCCTCGTGGTTGTTGAAAGGATAGATCTCTATCCGTTTCTCCGACCCGATCCGGTTATAGGCGGCGAAGAAGTGTCTGGCGGGGCAGGTGGTATCCTGCAGCCCCACGGAAGCGAGGACGGGACAGCGGATGCGGTCCGCCAGATTCATGAGGTCGAAATAGCTCAGCGTCGAGAGGACGCGGTCCGTCTCATAGGGATGCTTTCTCAGATATTCCGTGACATTCTGGAAAGAACCGTTCCTCCCGGCCACCCTCTCGGTGATATTGCTGTTACTCGGAACATCGGCGGTGCACAGAAAGGGCCGGCTGTCCAGGGCGCAGACCGCCAGGGCGATGGCCCCGCCCTGGCTGCTCCCGTTGATAATGATCCTCTCCCCGTCCAGCTCCTCCCGGGAGCAGGCGAAATCAATGGCCTTCAGGGCGTCCATATAGACCTGCCGGTAATAATACTCCTCCCTGTCCAGAAGCCCCAGGGTCACCACGCTCTGCTCATTTCCCGAGGAGTAGTGGGCGCAGTTTCCCGTTTTGCCCGACTGGGCCCTGCAGTCGACGGAGAGGGAGGCGATGCCCAGGGACGCCCATTTGAGCAGATCCGCGGGGAAGCCCCTGTTTCCCTGATAACCGTGATACGAGATCAGGCAGGGAAGCTTGCCCCGGGGGTGCCGGGGAAGCATGAGCCACCCGTGGATTCTGGTCTCATCAAAACCGTTGTAGCTTATCTCGAACAGATCCACATAGGGGCTGGGATAGTCGCAGGGCACCCTTTCCGGACGGAGGGGAACCGATTTTGCCCGGGCAATGGTGTCTTCCCAGAATTCATCGAAATCCCTCTCCCTCGTAAGGGGCGGTTCGTAGCGAAAAAGATCCTCCCCCCGGCTCTGTAAATAATTTTCCATAACGAAACAACTCCTCCTCTTGCATTCTCAGCTAGGTATAGATAAGTTTGCCGAATCATGCAAGGGAAGGAAAATAGATAATTACACCCATCCGGCGTATATCCTG
>QKAI01000176.1 GCA_003246505.1 Spirochaetaceae bacterium
AAAAAAAGGAGCGCCCCCATGAGACGGGCGGAGGGATAGCCCCTCCACTCAAGGGAGACAGTTCTCCCCCCCCTGTTGATATTCTGCCGATCACGCGATACTACCATCATGGAATATATCGACAAAAAGAGGGCCCTGTATTAAGATTAGTTTCCATGGGTTCCCTTCTGATGCTCCTCATCCCCTTTCTCTCCCTTTTCCAGGTGAGAGATGTGTCCATGGAACCGGTCCTGGCGGAGGGACAGACAATTCTGGTGATGCGCGCCGGAGAGATCCGCCCCGGGGATCTGGTCCTCTTCACCGATCCCTACGGACGGACCGCCGTCAAGACCTGCGCCCTGGCCGGGGGGGACAGGCTCACCCTGGAGGGGAATTACCTGGTTCTGGGGAAGAGGCGCTGGTTCCTCCAGCCGGACCAGAAGGAGCGGCTCTCCCGGTACGAGAAGGTTCCCGAGGGCAGCTATCTCCTTCTGGGGGAGAATTCTTTCCATTCCGCCGACTCCCGGGAGTGGGGTTTTATTGGAAAAGATGTTATACTGGGAAAAGTGATAGGGAAAAAAGGGAGAACCGTTGATCAACGCTGAAATGAGGGACAAAAGGTTCCGGATATTCTTTATTGTCATCTCCTGTTTCGCCCTCCTCATCCTGCTGCGATACGCCCTGATCATGCTTAAGCCCGGGGTCACCTCCTCCGGACCGGAACTGGTTCTCCCCGAAGCGGCCCGGGGACCTATCCTGGACAAACAGGGGAACCTCCTGGCGGTTCAGACCCAGCTCTACTCGGTCTCCCTCTGGCGGCCGGAACTGACCGATCCGGAGGGTTCGGCGGACCTTCTCGCCCGGGTGCTGGGCATGGACAGGGAGCCCCTGGAAACGCTCCTGACCGATCGGGGGGGAAGCAATTTCGCCTGGATCAAAAGGCAGATCAGCCCGGCGGAATCAAAGGATCTGGCCGCCCTGGCCGAGGCGGGGAAGCTGGAGGGCATACGCCTGGAGCCGGAACCGGGGCGGCACTATCCCCAGAAAAGCCTCGCCTCCCATGTCATCGGCTACGTGGGTACGGACAACGTGGGCCTGGACGGCATCGAATACACCCTCAATGACATCCTCTCCCCCACCTTCATAGGGGAAGAGTCCCCCACCTACGGCAACCGGGTCTATCTGACCATAGACATAGCGGTGCAGAACCGGGTGGAGAAGATCCTCAAAAGGGCCTACGAGGAGTATCAGCCCGACGATCTGATGGCCATCGTCATGGAGGCAAAAACCGGTGATATCGCCGCCTACATCTCCCTGCCCCAGTTCGATCCCAACCACTTTCAGGACTACACCGCCGCCCAGAGGAAGAACCAGCTGGCCCAGATGGCCTATGAGCCCGGTTCGGTCTTCAAGATATTCTCCCTCTCCTCCTTCCTGGAACTGGGGGGCATCACCCCGGACGTCTCCTACAACACCACCGGGGGATTCAATCCGGACTATTTCCAGAAGTACAGCATCGCCCCCCTCACCGACCTGGGGAATTACGGCGTCCTGGATCTGCAGGGGATTCTGAACCATTCCAGCAACGTGGGGACAGCCTATGCCTCGGAAACGGTCGAGGCGGGGGAATACTACGGCATGCTCCGGAAATTCGGGTTCGGCAAATCCACCGGACTCCCCCTGCCCGGGGAATCCAACGGCCTTCTCAAGGAGCCGGAACAGTGGTCCCTCCGATCCAAGCCGACCATCTCCATCGGACAGGAGGTGGGCGTTTCGGCCCTTCAGATGGCCACGGCGGCCACGGTGTTCGCCAACGGGGGGGTTCTTCTCAAACCCCATATCATCAAGCGCATAGAATCCCCCGAGGGGGAGCTGATCAAGGAGTACGTCCGGGAGCCGGTGCGGGAGGTGCTTTCTCCCGGAACGGCGGATACGATGCTGCAGATGATGCGGGGCATCGTGGATTCCCCGGTGGGGACGACCCGCCGTGCCCGGATAAACGATTTCCCCATATCCGCCAAATCGGGAACCGCCCAGATCACCAACCCGGAGACGGGGAAATACTACCCGGACCGTTTCACCGCCTCCGTGCTGGCCCTCTTCCCCACCGACGATCCCCAGCTCATCGTCTATATCGTCCTTAAGAATCCCCGGGGAGACATCTACTACGGGGGCACCATCGGTTCCCCCCTGGTCAGGGAGATAGCCCTGGACCTGGCTCCCTACTACCATATTCCCCTGGTGGGAAACGAGGTCTACGAGACCACGGGTCAGGTAACCCTGACGCCCCCCCGCTCGCCCCAGCCCTCCGATGTGATCCCCGACTTCACCGGCATGAGCAAAAGGGAGGCCCTGCGCTTCTTCGCCGACGGCCGGGCGGGGGTTACCATGAAAGGGGAAGGGCGGGTCATCTTCCAGTTCCCCGGGCCGGGCATGCCCCTCCAGGAAAACCAGATTATCTTTCTGGAGTTCGAATGAGCGGGGGGGAGCAGGAATTTCTCTTCTTCCCTTCCCGCACGGGGCATATGGCGGGACAGTTCGGGGGCATCTCCCTCTGTTCCCGGCACGACCCGGTCAGGGAGGCGGAACGGATCGTCTCCCGGAGGGACCCCCAGGCCCGGGCGGTCCTTTTTCTTGGCTTCGGCATGGGATACCAGGTGGAGGCCTATCTCAAGGCCACCCGGGACATTCCCCTCATCGTGGTGGAACGGGACCCGAATCTCCTCCGGGAGGTTTTCCGGGCAAGGGATCTCGCCGGACTGGAGCAGTCGGACCGGGTGTTCTTCTTCGCCGGGGAGGATCCGGAACAGCTGACCCCCTTTTTCCGGGAGAGGCAGATCTCCCGGTTTGACATCGTGCCCCACGCCACTCTGGCGCCCCTGTACGGGGAGTACTACGGGGAGGTGCGGGCCGTGGTCAACCGCTGGCTGGACCGGCGGGAGATCAATATGAACACCCTGAACCGGTTCGGACGTCTCTGGGTCAGAAACCTGGCGGCCAATCTGCCCCTCCTGGAGCGGGGGCAGGCCCTCTCCCGCCTGTCGGGAAGGTTTTCCCCCTACCCGGCCCTTCTCGTCGCCGCCGGCCCCTCCCTGGAGGATCTGCTCCCCCATCTCCCCGATCTAGCCCGCCGCATGGTGGTCATCGCCGTGGACACCTCCTACGGGAACCTCCTGAAGCACGGGGTGAAGGCTGATTTTCTGATCGTCACCGATCCCCAGTACTGGAATACGCGCCACCTGGATTTCTGCGATATGGAAGGGACCCTGGTGGTTTCCGATACCTCCGTCCATCCCCGGACGCTGCGGAATCACAGGGGGCCCCTCTATCTCTCCCGCTCCCCCTTCCCCCTGGCCGCCCCCCTGGAGACGGGGCTGTTGGATATTTCCCTCAAATCGGGGGGCTCCGTGGCCACGGCGGCCTGGGATCTGGCCCTGCTCCTGGGCTGCCCCCGGGTATACTGCGCCGGACTGGACCTGGGATTCCCGGGCAAGCAGACCCACTGCCGGGGCAGTTTCTTCGAGGAACGGGTGAATTATCTCTCGGACCGATTCTCCGGACCGGAACAGTGGTCCTGGCAGGCGCTCCATTCGGCACCCCTCTCCATCAGGGAGAGTTACCGGGGAACCCCGATACTGAGCGATCAGAGGATGCAGGTCTACATCAGCTGGTTTTCGGAGCATGGGAAGAAAAAACCGGATAGCACCCGCAATCTCTCATCCCGGGGAGTACGCATCGAGGGGATACCCTTTCTCCCCAGGGAGCAGCTTGGGGATCTGCCCCCGATCCGGGGGGAGATCGACAGCATCAAGGAAGCCCTGGCCGGGGAAGTGACCGTTCACCCTAAGGATGTGAGGGAGAGGGTGGGTTCTCTCATAGACTCCCTGGACCGGGCGATCAGGCCCGTCGCGGAGGCGGAGAAAACAGCAAGAAAACTGGAAGAGGCCTTTATAGAAGGAAAGCCCCTGGAGGAGCTTCTTAAGAATCTGGATAGCCTTGACGGCCAGATAGCCGGGGAAGCGGCCCGGGAGATCGGGGGATTTCTCATCCAGCCCCATCTACAGAGGCTGGAAGAGAATCAGGCGGCGGGGGGACTGGGCATCATCCGCAACAGCATGGCCCTTTACGAAGAGCTGCTTAAGTCCCTCCGCTACCACAGGGAGATATTCGTCGCCTACCGCTGATTGGCGATGAGCTTATAAGAACCGTAGCCGGAATCATCGTAGGGCCGTACTTCCACATAGTAGGTGCCCCGGCCCAGGTCGACTTCAAGCCGGGCGTTGGAGTCCTTGCCCCCGTCGTCGTCGCTGGTGATGTAGTTTCCGTATTCGTCGTAGAGATCCATGTAGGTATCCATCTGGCTCTCCGTGTAGATAACGACCTCCTTCGCGCTGTTCAGGGTAAAGGAGAAAATATCCACGTTGTCCCCCAGATCAAAGGCGTGCTCCTGTTCCGCGGACCAGTCCAGGGGGGTGGCCCTGTCCCGGGTGTTGTTCGGCTCATAGGAATCGGCGAACTCCACCGCCTCCATATGGGATTCCAGGTAATAGTAGCCGCTCGTATCCTCCGAATATCCCGATACGACCACCCAGTAGGTTCCCGGCTCGTCCAGGGTAAGGACCATGCCCGCGTTGCTGTCCATATAGTCGTCCGATTCGCCGTAATAGAGGTCCGGATCGTCGGGGCCGTAAACGGTCATATAGGTGTCCGTGTCCCCGGTGGTGTAGATTTCCACCATGACCGCTTCGCTGGTGAACATATCCTCGTCCACGGTGAAATGGAACCAGTCCGCATCGCCCCGGGTCAGGGCCAGCTCGTAATAGTCCCCGGGGTAATACTCCACCGAATCGTAGGGGGAGTCGTTGGGCTCCATGAAATAGTCCTCCGTCACAACCGGTTCCTCATAGTAGTCGTCATAGTAATAATCGGTCACCAGCAGTTCCGCCAGGGGGTAGTAATCCACGGTTTTCTCCACCACCGCCAGGGGCGTTCTGTCCTGGCCGTCCAGAATCCGCAGCTGCATGTAGATAACCTCGCCCACCTTATGGATGACCCCGTCAAGGACAATCCAGGTCTTCCCCTCCCCGTGGAGGCGCCCCGGATTCATGACCTGGGTCAGGGTGGAGCTGTTGGCGATGCCCGCCGTCAGCAGATCGGTCATCAGGCGGCCCAGGGGCGTCTCCATCTCTTCGTAGAGCATGGTCCCCATGACCACGGACTCAGCGCCCAGGCGCCGGGCTTCCTGCTCGCCCTTTAGAATGGCCGTTCGGGAATAGAGGCGCAGATCCTCCAGCACGGCCGATTCCTGAGCCCAGAGCATCAGTCCTGAAAGTAGAATAAAAGTGAAAAGGATACTTCGTTTCACCGGTAACTCCTTTGTTCATTGATTCTGTTATTTTAACACTGATCAGGGAAAAAAACAGGGCAAAATCCAGGCATTAGGGCAGGCGGAGCTCCATAAAGAGGCTGTTTTTGTCCGGCAGGTAATCCCCGAAGGGACCGCAGGGGACAAATCCGTACCTTTGGTAAAGCCTATGGGCGGGTCTGAAAAAATCCTGTGCCCCCGTTTCCAGGTAGAGCTTTCCATACCCCCTATCCCGGGCTTCCTCCAGAAGCCTCTCCACCAGGGCCGCGCCTATTCCCCGTCCCCGGCTCCCGGCCCGGGTCCTGAGGGATTTCACCTCCCCCGTCCTCCCGTCCAGTTCCTTCAGGGCGATGCAGCCCAGGGCCCGCCCCTCTTCCCGGGCGCACCAGAAGGTGATCCCGGGAGCCTTGAGGGCCTCCCCGTCAAGGGCGTGAACACTTTCCGGGGGGGAATTGGCATACATGTCCTCCAGGTGCTCCCGGAGCAGATCCATTACATCCGGACCTTCAAGTCTGTCTTCTTCAATTTCCATAGTCCTACCCATGATAGCTCTCCCGCCTGCATTTATCCGGAAAGGGCAAAAAAACCTGAAAACCGGGGTAGCCCTTGGTTAAATCCCAATCCCCGTGGTAAAGTAGGGCTACCGGAGGTTATCCCATGTTTCGTGTTTCTCATAGAAAAGCCGCGGCGGCTCTCCTCTTTTTCGCAGCCCTTTTTACCCTCAGCCCTTTGCCCTCGGTAAATGATTTTCTCTCT
The DNA here is from genome assembly GCA_003246505.1 of Spirochaetaceae bacterium. GTDB lineage: Bacteria > Spirochaetota > Spirochaetia > DSM-2461 > DSM-2461 > SZUA-368. The sequence goes on from QKAI01000176.1 coordinate 6,101, forward strand.
TCCGAACAGGAGGAGACACTCTCCCGGGAGGGGGAAATCACCCTTTTCCACTTCGGCGACACCACGCCCCGGCTGATGCCGGAAACCTCCCATGCTTCCCTGATGAAACAGATTCTGGCCGATATGGAGGGGAATTTCTCCATAGAGGGTCTTTTTTTCATCCCCGGAAAGGGGGAGGATGACCGGGAAGCACAGCTCTTGAGGATATTGAATATTCTCAGCTCGGTCAGCCGTCTCCAGGGACTGGAATATTTTTCCGCCAGCCGGGGAGAGATGAGGCTGCTCTTTGAGGAGTGCCACCGCATAGAGGATCCGGACCATGACCGTCCCCTGGCGGACCTGAAGTTCGCGACCCTGCCCGACGCCACCTCCTTCTACATCCACCAGAAGGATCTCACCTTCGGGGCGAACCGATCCTCCGTGGATATCCTGACCGGCCGGGACGATCTGTTCATGTCCATGAGGAACACCACCAATATGAGGTATTCCGGCCTCCTGAGAATCATAGATAAGGGGAATTTCCATACGGGGGTCCTTGTGATCCCCGTGGAGGAGGGGATCCTCTATTACGGGGAGATGACCGCCAGGACCCTCAATGTGGGTTTCGTTGTGGAAAAGGCTTCCAACTCCTTCTACAACCGCATGAAGGCTCTATTCACCTGGTTCTCCGCCGAATACGGTCAGCGGCAATAGGCGGGGGGAGTGTCCTTTCCCTTGAATAGATAGTTCACCGTTTTTCCCTTCTGGGCGGGGTATTCGTAAAGGGAACCGATTTTCTCCTCCTCCAGAGGGGAATGCCCCCCCTCCCATCCCCGGGGGGGATCGATGTCGAAGAGCAGGGGCTGGTCCCGGTTCACCCTTTTCCCGGAATACTCGATATAGGAAGCGGCCCGGCTAAGAAGACAGCCGGTCTTCTTCAGGTCCTCCCCGTTCCGGAAAGGGGTATCCTTCCGCCAGGATACGATCCGGGAGGCGGACAGGGGGCCGATTCCGGGTACCCGTAGCAGATCTTCCTCGGAACCGTAGTTGATATCCACGGGATAGAAATGGGGGTGGAGAAGGGCCCAGGCCGTTTTGGGATCGGTCTGGAGGGGAATGCGGTCCGATCCGTCGAAGACCAGATCGGGAAAGCGGAAGCCGTAGGCCCTCATGAGAAAATCGCACTGGTAGAGGCGGTGCTCCCGAAGGAGGGCATCCCGGTCTCCCCCTCCCTGCCTCAGGGGATCCTCCGGATCCTGGAAAGCGGAGAAGTAGGACCGGAAGACATAGCGCTCCCGGTAAACCCAGTCCACCGTGCGGAGGATATCCAGATCGCTCTCCCCGGAGGGGCCCACCACGAACTGGGTCGTCTGGCTGGCCGTTCTCCCCTCCCCCCGGCGAATCAGCTGACCGGTCCAGTCCATTCTCTTCAGAAGATCCGAGGCAAAGGCCTTGTCCGGGGCTATCTTCTCCAGATGACCCCCGGTGGGCGCTTCCAGATTCAGGGAGATCCGGTTGGAAAGGAGCACCGCCTCCCTTATCTGGTCCTCGGGTACTCCGGGCAGGATCTTCAGATGCACATAGCCGTCGAACCGGTATCGCCCCCTCAGGAGCCTTACCGTCCTGAGCATATCTTCCATGGTCTCCCCGCTGCTCCCCCTTATGCCGGAGGAGAGGAAAAGACCGTTCACCTCCCCCGCCCGGTAAAACCCCATGAAGAGGGCGGCCAGCTCCTCCGGCCGGAAGGAGGTCCGCCGCCCGCAGTTCCTTTTGGCACCGAAGAAGCAGTAGGTGCAGTTGTTCACGCAGACATTGCTCATGAGAACTTTGAGCATATGGACCATGCCGCCACCGGGAACGGCGACGGGATAAATCCAGCGATTGAGGGGAGAGGAGGGATCGCGCATGCGGCCTGACCCGCCCCCGGTGCGCCCGTTGCAGGAGGCGAGGCAGACATCGTATCGAGCCGATTCGGTAAGAATATCCAGTTTTTCCTCCCCGGTCAGGGAGCGGATGAACTGTGCCATAAAATAATTATAGCATATACACCTTACATTTGTATAGTATTTTAGTTTATCACCATATTGATGGTCATGATAAAGAGGGTCGTTCCCCGGTTGCTGTTCATGGCCTGTATATCGCCCTGGTGGAGCTGGGCAATGGATTTGGCGATGGTCAGACCCAGACCGGAGCCGCTGGTGGTGCGGCTGCTCTCGCCCCGGTAAAGGCGCTGGAAAAGCAGGGGCAGCTCCTCCTCGGGGATCGTGCCGGGATTCTCCACGGTCAGCTGGATCATATTATCGTAGAGCCGGAAGGAGAGATGTACCTCCGCACCCGATGAAGAGTAGGTCAGAGCGTTCTGGATAAGGTTGGAGGCGGCCCGTATGAAAAGGGAGGAATCGGCCTTGAAATAAAATTTGTCCCACCGGGCGATAAGATTGATTCCCTGCTTGTCCGCCAGGATATTGAAGCGCTCGTAGAGGGTTTTGATGATCTCCTCGCTGGAAAGCCACTCCTTCTGAAGAACCAGGTCGGGGGTCTCTATCCGGTTTAGGAGGGAGAAGTCGCTGAGCATGATCTCCAGTTCGTTGATCTCCTTGAAAAGGAGCCGGTACCGGTCTTCCGTGGTGGAGAGGACCCCGTCCCTCATGCCCTCCAGCTGGATTTTCATGGCCGTGATGGGGGTCCTGAGGTCATGGGTGATATCCTGACTCCACCGGACCCTCTCCTTCTCATTTTTGTCCAGCTCGTATTGGAGGAGTTCCGCCGCCTGGGCGATCTCGTTGAATTCTGAGGGATTTTTGGTATAGAAGCTGACCTCCCGGTCTCCGTTGGCCAGGGAGGTCAGCTTCATGGAAAGGGATCTCGTGGCCAGGGAGAGGGCATCCATCTTCCTCTTGGTTTTTCTGAAGGTGAGAACCACCACGAACATGGTAAGGAGAATGAGAAGGAGCAGCAGGGGCATAAGCCAGGGAATCGGGAAAAAATAGAGAACCACCACTCCCGCTCCTATGAAGAACAGAGCTATCAGGGAGGAGAGAAAATGAGCGATGGTGATATTTCCGGAGGATCTCATTTCAATTCGCCGGCGAAGCGATAACCGTAACCGCGGACCGTTTCCACCCAATCGGGACGGCCCAGTTTGGCCCGGAGGTTTTTAATGTGCGTATCCACCGTGCGGTCATAGCCGTCGAAGGAGTACTCCAGGCACTGGTCCAGAATCTGCTCCCGGGATACGACAGCATTGCCGCTGGAGGAGAGGAAGACCAGGATCTTCCACTCCGCGGCGGTCAGCTTGAGCTCCTCCCCGTTCAGGAGGGCCCTGTGGGAGCCTTCATCGAAATCGAGCTCGTCATTTCCCAGTTTCCAGAGGGTACCCTCCGTCTCCAGGGCATTCTTGTTCGCCCGGCGGAGAACGGCGCCCACCCGGAGCACCAGCTCCTTGGAACTGAAGGGCTTGACGATATAGTCGTCCGCCCCGATCTCGAATCCGGTGATGCGGTCCGACTCGGACTCTCTGGCGGAAAGGAAGATAAGGGGAACCCGGCTGTACTGCCTGAGTTCCTTGGCGAAGATGAATCCGTCTCCGTCGGGCAGCATCACGTCCAGAATCAGCAGATCCGGTTTCTTGTCAATTATGGCTTCTTTGACACCGGAAACGCCTTCGAACTGGGTGACATTGTAATCGGCAAGCTTCAGATAACCGGCCACGGCCTCACGAATAGAATCATTGTCTTCAACAATAAATATGCTTTCCATAGTTAGTATTATTATATAACCTTATTAAATAATATCAAGTTTACCGATATTCTTTTAGGGGAAAGGGCCTTTTTTTTCCTTTTCCGGGGGGATTTTCTATGAAACCAGTCATTGTAGCAGAACTTGGGACGGCCCACGGAGGCTCCCTGTCCCGGGCGGAGGAGATGATAGGAAGG
>QKAI01000417.1 GCA_003246505.1 Spirochaetaceae bacterium
GTGGACGTGATCGTTTCCGGCGACTCCCATACCCTGCTCGGGGATGGTCTGGACGTCTACGGCTTTGCTCCCCGGGGTTCCTATCCCACCGTTCTGGCCAACGCCGACGGGGAACCGGTCTACCTGGTTCAGGCCTGGGAATACGCCAAGGCCCTGGGAGTTCTGGACGTTACCTTCGAGGGGGATGTGATCGTGGCCGCTTCGGGCAGGACCTGCCTCCCCGTTTCCGGGCCCATGCTCCGGGACAGCGGTAAAAAGGACGACAAGGGCGCCCCCCTTCTGGAAGAGATGAGTCCCTCCGGGATTGAGGGGGTCAAGGCCGCCCTGGCCGGAACGTCCCTGGTTTATACCGAGGCGGACCCCGCCGTGGCCGCCATCGCCCGTAAGTACAGGGACATGAAGGGGGATGCGGAGCTGGAGGTGATCGCCACCGTGGCGGAGGATCTGGGCCATAACCGGATTCCCGGAGACGGACGGGACGGATACAGCCTGCCCCTGGGATCGGACATCGCCCCCCTGGTGGCCAAGGCCTTTTACGAGCTTGACCCCGCCGGGGACCTATGCATCCAGAACGGCGGCGGCGTGCGCGTCAGCATCGCCAAGGGGGAGCTGACTCTGAAGCGGAGCTACGAACTGCTCCCCTTCGCCAACTCCATGTACGAGATCAAAATGACGGGGGCGGAGATTGTCCAGGTCATGGAGGACGCCCTGTTGAGCGCCCTGGACAACCACAGCACGGGAAGCTTCCCCTACGCCTACGGCATCCGCTACGACGTGGACGCCTCAAAGCCCGCCTACAGCCGCATGGGCAATGTGGAGATACGGGACCGGAAGACCGGCGCCTGGGGGCCCATGGACATGAAGAAGATCTATGTGGTCATCACCAATAATTACACCGGCGGCGGCAAGGACGGCTACGTGACCTTCAAGACCGTGCAGGACGAAAGGGGCCCCGGCTACGACACCATGACCGATTACGCCCTCTCCTTCATCCAGTACGCCCGGAAGCTCAACGCCGAAGGAAAAGCCCTGACCCGTCTTTCCGACGGGGAGCGGTGCATGAAGAGCTACATAGCCCCGTGATTCAGGACCGGGGGATTTCCCCCACCCCGTTCAGGATGTAGTGGGGCCGGTAGGCGAAGCGCTTCATGGTCGCTTCGTCGGTCACCCCGGAGAGGACGAGCACCGTGTCTATCCCCGATTCGATGCCCGAAACGATGTCCGTATCCATCCGGTCGCCGATGATGGCGCTCTCCTCACGCCGGGTCCCCAGCAGGTTCAGCCCCTCCCTCATCATCAGGGGGTTGGGCTTGCCCACGAAGTAGGCCTTGCTCCCCGTGGCCATCTCTATGGGGGCGATCAGGGCCCCCGTGGCCGGGGAGATCCCCCCGTCTATGGGTCCGGTCACGTCCGGGTTCGTGCCCACCAGACGGGCTCCCCCGATCACCAGGTTCACCGCCTTTTCCAGGGTGCTCAGGTTGTAGGTGCGCGCTTCCCCCACCACCACGTAGTCCGGATTCACGTCGTTCATGGTGATCCCCGCTTCGTACAGGGCGTTGATCAGCCCCGCCTCGCCTATGACGTAGGCCGACGCCCCGGGCTGCTGTTTCGCCAGAAAGGCCGCCGTGGCCAGGGCGCTGGTGTAGAAGTGGTCCTCCTTCACGTCCAGTCCCAGGCGGGAGAGCTTCTGCTGAAGCTCCCGGGGGGAACGCTCGCTGGAGTTGGTAAGGAAAAGAAAGCTCTTTCCCTCCCGACGAAACCAGTCCACCAGCTCCTTGGCCCCGGGGAGAAGCCGGTTCCCGTGGTAGATGACCCCGTCCATATCGCAGAGAAATCCCTTTTTGCTCTGAAGATTATCCATTACGTCCTCCCCTTTTATGTCCCCTTCCAGAATAGCACCGGAGCCGGCCCCGTTTCAACTGATCCCGGGAGGGGTGTCTTTATGCTAACCGAGGGGGTGTTTTCACCTATTTTCTTTTCTCCGGGTTGCTTGAAATTCCTTTTTTTACTAAAATCCGAATAGTGTTAAAATAAATTCAACTAATTATTTGGCAGGGAGAAAAATAATGGGTCTACCGAGAATCATACAGGGCGGCATGGGCATCGGCGTTTCCGGATGGGAACTGGCGAGGGAGGTCTCCCTTTCGGGACAGCTCGGCGTCGTCTCCGGCACGGCACTTGACGTGATGGTAGCCCGCAAGCTCCAGTGCGGCGATCCGGGGGGCCATATCCGCAGGGCCCTGGATGCCTTCCCGGACAGGGAAATGGCCCAGCGTATCCTCTCCCTCTATTTCGTTGAACGGGGGTTAGAAGAGCGGTTCCGGTTCCGCCAGGTCCCGAACTACTCCGTAACTCCTCCCAGGGAACTGATTGAGCTGACTGTGGCGGCGAATTTCGTGGAGGTCTACCTGGCCAAGGAGGGACACGGTGAGGCCGTGGGAATCAATCTTCTGGAGAAGATTCAACTGGCCAACCTCTATGCCCTTTACGGGGCGATGCTCGCCGGGGTGGATTATGTCATCATGGGAGCCGGGATCCCTCTGGAAATCCCCGGGGTTCTGGACCGTTTTTCCCGCCATGAAAGGGGGGAGATCAAACTGAATGTGGAAGGTGCCTCTCCGGAGGATCACTAT
>QKAI01000327.1 GCA_003246505.1 Spirochaetaceae bacterium
AGCCGGTGCCCCTCCTCCTCCGATCCGCTCAGGAAATCGGAAAAAAGGGCCCCCGCCTCCACGGAGGGGAGCTGATCCCGGTCTCCCACCAGAAGGAGATGCCCCGCCGGGGGGAGGGCGTCGAAGAGGATGCTCATCATCCTCAGATCGATCATGGAGGCCTCGTCCACCACGACCAGATCGGCGGGAAGGGGGCTGGACCGGTGGTAACCGGGCTCCCCCGTCCGGAAGCGTATGTCCAGAAGCTTATGGAGGGTGCGGGCGTTCAGATTCAGCCCCAGGCCGTTAAGGCTCTGCTCCGCCCTCTTCGCCGCCCGTCCGGTTGGAGCGGCCAGGGCGATGCGCAGGGGTCCCCTCTCCCTCCCTTCGGAGGCCCGGATCAGCAGCCGGACCAGTCCGGCCAGGGCGGTGGTTTTTCCCGTGCCCGGACCGCCGGTGATGATGAAGAACCTCTCCCGGTTGACCCGGCGGCAGGCTTCCCGCACCGCCGGGGAGACTTCCTCCGATCGAAGGGAGTCCAGGAAAGGGTCCAGATCCTCCAGAAGGGGGGTCCCCTCCCCGGAGAGAAGCCGTTCCAGCTGTCCGGCGAAACTATCCTCCTGGGCCTTGCGCCTTCGGGTGTAGAGGAAGCGTCCCTCCCCGGTGATAATGAAGGGGGACCGGGGGGAGGAGAAATAGGATTCGTACCGGGAAAGTAATTCCCGGCCATCCTCCTCCAGTTCAATTCTCAGATGGCCCGCCTCATTCTCCCGGAACAGGGCCAGGAGGAAAAGGAAGAGGTCCTTCTCTCCCCCCGCTTCGGCGGTCAGCTTTTCCGCCAGGAAGATATGATACCATTCGGAGCCCTCCTCCCGGGCTTTACCGTGGAGAGCCTTAAAATTCACGGGAATCCTCCTCCCGGACGAAGCGGGCCAGGAAATCCTTCAGTTCCCCCCGGGCGGGTCGGGTAAAGAAAACGCCCCGCCCGGGAGTCAGGGGGGACATGCCCCGGTTGAAGAAGTAGAAAATCCCCCCGAAATCCCTGTCATAATCGAAGCGGGGACTGTTTTTCTTCAGATAGAGGGAGAGGGCCGCCGCATAGATCCAGTACTGCAAATGGTACTGATGGTCCTCCATGATACGGTCCAGGGACTCCCTTCCGTAGGGCTCCCCGTCCCCGGGGGCGCAACGGGTGGTTTTCCAGTCGGCGATGTAGAACCGCCCCTCCCAGAGGAAGATCAGGTCGATGAATCCCTTGAGGTAGCCATCCCGGCCGTCGGAGCGGAAATCCCCCAGCCGGACGGAGCTTCCCTCCCTGAGGCGAAGGAGGAATTCCAGCTCGTGGATTCTCTGTTCCGCCGGTATCCGGTTCAGGCTGATCTTCTCTCCCAGGGGAAGGGGGGCGTTCAGGGTATTCCAGACCATCTCCCGGACCGCCAGGCCGTACTGGGCGTACCATTCGGCCTTGAAGTGGTAGAGGACCTTCTCCCGGACAAAGGCCTCCCCCACCGGGGAGTTGAGGAAATCCTCCCGGGTCCCCTCGGTCAGGGCGTAATCGATCTCCTCGAAGAGGCTGTGCACCAGATTGCCCAGCCCCGTCCCTCCGGGAATGTTCTCGGGGGTGGGAGTCTGCTCCTCCTCCGCCGCTTCCTCCCTTCCCCCGTCATGGTCCGCTTCCCGGCGGCCCTCGTGGGGAAGGTCCGCCCTTCCGTCGCCGCGGGAGGAATCATCGATAAGGGAGGAAAAGCTGGTGAGCATGGGGTATCTTCCGGTCAGATGCAGATCGGGGAGTACCGGCTCCCGCAGGGGAGGTTCCTCTTCCCGGCCGGCCCGGAGGGGACCGCCGGCCAGGGGCGGAGTGATGCGGAAGGGGGAGGAATCCGTCCCGGCCAGGGTCCGGGCGGCTTTCAGGGCCGTTCCCGGGGGAAGGGAGATCCTTTCCCCCAGGAAATAATCCTCCCCCCCGGGGGAATCCCCCTCCGTGGAGAGCTGATAGAAGCGGGAGAGCCAGTTGTCGTCCCACCGGGCGAAGAGGGGCAGGTAGAGTTTGCTCTCGGCCCGGGTCAGCCCCACGTAGTAGAGCCGTTTTTTCTCCTCCCATTCGTCCCTCCGGGCGGTGGGTTTGTTTTCGCTCCCGTTCAGGTAATCGCACCAGTTCTCCCCGTCCCGGCGGAAGGAGAGGAATTCCCCCCGCTTCAAAAGGGAGGGGTAGAGACCGCCCCCGAAGAAAACCAGGGGAAACTGGAGTCCCTTGGACTTGTGGAGGGTCATGATGCGGACGGCTTCCCCGTCCCTCTCCAGGCGGACCTGAAAGGACTCGTCCCCGTGTCCCCGGAGCATCTCGCTCCGGCAGAACCGGGCCAGCTCCGCCGTATTCAGCCTCTTGCGGGTCTGCTCCCCGTGGAGGATCTCCAGGATATGGCGCAAATTGGTGTAGAGACGCTCCCCTCCCCGCTCGCCCATGAGGCGCACCAGGAAATTCTCCCCCAGATAGTCCGCCCTGGCCGGATCGATGAGATCCCCCTCCCGCAGGTAGTCGGCCATCTCCTTACCCAGCCGGCAGAAACGGGAGAAGGGCCCGATCAGATCCCCCCGGTCGGTTCTCTCCCGGTAGAGGCGGAATTTCAGAATCAGACTGTCCAGAAAGCCCGACT
>QKAI01000151.1 GCA_003246505.1 Spirochaetaceae bacterium
GGTCTCGATCCCACCGCTATCAGAACCGTAGACGATCTGGATGCCTTCCTGGCCAAGCTGAAGGTTTACGTGGACTCCCGGGACGGTGTGGACTACGTCATCGGCACCGGCTGGCACGTCTGGTGCTGGCCCTATATGTTCATGAATCAGATAATCACTGTCTTTAACCCCGACGCCCAGGCCATGGTTGCCGACTTGTATACGGCGAAGACGAAATGGACCGATCTGGAAAAGAATCCTTACGTGCCCGCCTTCGAAAAGCTGAAGGAGTGGTATGACCTGGGATACCTGCCAAAGGAATTCTGGTCCCTCTCCTGGGAGACCGATTTCGAGGCCAGCTTCATCGGGCGCAAGTCAATCCTCTGTTTCCACGGCCCCTGGCTGTGGGACAAGGTGGAAGCGGCGGATCCCTCCGCACAGCTGGGCGGTTTCCCCCTGCCCACTAACAGCGCAGGCAAGGTCCAGGCCGCCCCGCCGGACATTACCCAGGGTCCCGGAATCTATAAGGATGTGGCAAAGGACCCGGTTATGCTGGATGCGGCCGTAAGGGCATTGAATTTCATGCTTAGCCCGGAAGGCGTAAAAATCCTGGCGGAAAGCCTCGGAACCGTTCCCGCTTACGACCTGTCCTCCGTGGGCGGCGCCGATCTTCAGTCATCCCAGTTTCTCAACGTCATTAAGCCCGTCAATGAGGGGGAATACGGCGATATCCAATGGGATTCTACCCCCTTCGGAACCGATGCGGGCGGTCTGTATTACATTGAGGGCCGTCCCAATCCGGCCTACTCCGATCCCCTTGTCAGTCTCTGGGCGGATTACTTTTCCGGCAGAAGCGATATGGCCGGGCTGATGGAAGCCTATCAGGAGCTCTACGATAACGCCTACGATGTGAAATAGGACCTCCTTTGGATATCTCCGGATCGGCCTATGGCCGGTCCGGAGTTTTTCTCTCTCAAAATTCTATCAATTATCCAGGAGGCTGCATGGCCAAGTCCGCCATATCCCTGATTCAAAAAAAAGAAAACCGGGTAAGCATGCTTTTCGCGGCGCCCCAGTTCATCCTTTATTTTCTCTTCGTTCTCCTTCCCTTCGTACTTTCCATACCGGTGGCTTTTACCGATTATGTGAATTTCACCGATCCCAAGGCGGAATTCGTAGGTTTCGACAATTTTGTACGCATTTTCACCAGCCCGGCTCTGGCCAAGTGGATCTGGCCGACGGTGGGCAGGACGGTAATATTCATGCTGGGCAACTACCTGACCGTCTTCCTTTTCGGAATGACATTCGCCCTCATGATGTATGAGTTAACACGAAAAATCCAGAAAGGTTTCTTTGTCATAATCTATCTTCCCTATATCATCTCTGGCCTGGGGGTGGGCATGTTCATAGAACTTCTCTTCGCACGGGACTCGGGGAGCCTTAATCTGCTCTTCCAGATGCTGGGCCTCATTGATGCCCCCATAAACCTAAAAACCGCCGGGAACAGCCTGGTGGCCCTGACTCTCTTCGTGGGCTGGCGCTATGCCGGCTACAACATGGCCATTTTCCTTTCCGGTCTCCTCACCATCCCCGCGACAACCATCGATGCGGCCAAGATAGACGGTGCCAACTACCTGCAGAGGCTCCTCCATATCTATTTCCCCCAGATGGTCCCCAGCCTCTCCATCGCCACCATCAGCTGCCTGGTGGGATCCTTCGCCATATTCGACGAACCGGTGGGCTTCGGCGCCCTATACGGGAACGACCATGCCCGCATGTACGCCATAACCCTGTTCCGCATGGGATCGGGAACGAACGGCGCCCTTTCGGAGGCGGTGGCATCGTCCATCGTCGTTTTCGCTCCCCTCATCGTGATCGCCCTGCTTCTCTTCCGGTGGCAGAAGCGACACCAGAACTACTAAGGCTGATAAGTATGACCCAAACCGAAACAATGACGGAGAAGAAACCCCTCCATCCGGAGGCGATTAAGAAGCGGATCATCAGCGGGATTATCATCCTCTTCCTGGGGATCTACTCCGTGCTGACCATCACACCCTTCTACTTCCTTGTCATCCGGTCCTTCGTCCCCACCGTGGAAAGTACCAATTTCTACGCGAAGATTCCGGAGAACAAAACCTTCGACATCGACGCCAAGTTCGGCAATATCGCCACCTTCTATAACATGGACGTGGCCCGTTTCAAGGAGGAAATGGGAATCTCCGGCTTTCTGAATATGAATCTGACCATACGGCAGATCGGGGAGAAATACGCCATCGACGAGGGGCGGATCCGGGGATATTTCCAGCCCTACTACCTCTACAACGGCTGGCTGAACATGCTTCAGTCGGCCCAGTTCTACCGCTCCTTCTTCGGCACCGTCATCGTTACGGTCATGGCTATCTTCCTCGGGGCTCTCCTGGGGTCGGCCACGGGGTACGGCCTGTCCAGCGGGCAGCACAAATGGCAGCAGGTGATTCTGACCCTCTACCTCCTGCAGATGGCCATACCCGGCATGATAACCATGCTGCCCTCCTACATTATCGTGCGCACCCTGGGACTGACCAACACCTGGCTCATCCTCATCCTGGTGCCCCTGGCCGGGGGAGCCCTCTCCACCATGATCTTCACCACCGCCGCCTCCGGGGTGC
>QKAI01000024.1 GCA_003246505.1 Spirochaetaceae bacterium
GGCTGGGCGGGGGATTACTGGGGCGTCCTCTTCTCCCTCCCCTCGGAGGAAACGATTCTCCGCCATAAACTCAGATGCAGACTGGAGGTTTACCGCTACGCCCTGTGGATGCCCGGGTTGTGGATCAGGCCGATTCTGGACAGAAAAAGGGAGGCCCGGCCCCCGGCTCCGGGAGCTGTTCCGCCTTTGGAACCGGCATATAGAGCTCCGGACAAAGCTTTTTTATGGGGAGATCATAAAAGGAGGATGCCATGATTAGGATACCGGAGGAAACGAAAAGATGGCTGCTGGAGTGCTCCGTCCCCGCCTCCCTTCTGAGCCACCGGGAACTCAGTAAGGAAAAGAAATTCTACCTGTTCGGCATAGGGACGGATTTTCAGAAATTGAAATACCCCCTGGTCTGGTACAATCTGCTCCACGTGCTGGATGCCCTGAGCGAATCGGACCTGCCCGAAGGACATCCCGCCCTGGGGGAGATGGCCGATCTGCTTGCCTCAAAGGCGGACGGGGAGCTGAGGTTTACCCCGGAAAGCATGTACCTCTTTTACAAGGGGCGGGATTTCTCCAACAAAAGGGAACCCTCCCCCTCCCTGACCCTGCGGTCCCTGCAGATACTGACAAGGCTCGGACGGGTAAGCCGGGGCGGCTGAATTATCTCTTCCGGAAGTTTTTCCAGTGCTGAACCGGCTTACCCGCTGTGAACCAGGCGATCCCGAAGGAGATAAGGGCGATGGCTTCGGCGAAGTAGAGGAGATGAAACCGGTTCAATGCGGCTTGGGGTATGGCGCAGATAATCCATAACAGTGGGTAAGCCAGGAGCGAGAGACTCATCAATCCGGCGCAGACAAGGTAGATCAGCCTCCTTCCTCCCGAGGTCCTGTCCCCCTTCATCTTCGCCCGGCGGGCGAAACATAGGCAGAGGAAGATCAGCTGGGCGAAGAGGAGGATGGACGCGACGTAGTGAAGCCGCTCGGCGGAGCGGATGACCGCCTCCAGTTCCTCCCTGTGTATGACGATGTCCTCGGGAAAGCCGGTGGGGGAGAGGGCCGTTCCCACGGCGCAGAGGGCGGCGACCTTGCTGATCAGGGCCTCATAGTAGTAACGGCCGTTGTAAACGAGGAGAAAGAACCCCGTAATAAACAGAAGGCCCACGAAAAGGTTGCGGCTGATCGTATAGTAGTAGGCGCTGATGGAGGAGATAATCCGCCCATAAACCAGGGTGACCAGAAAGGGAAGAGCCAGGGCGGTCAGACCGATGAGGAAGCGCTGGGTCTCGTAATCGTGGATGCGGGCCGGTTCCTTTTTAAGCCACTCTTTTACTGTCATTTCCAAATCCCCCCTTGATCATAATCCGTAAGTTTTTGTCCGCTTTTATTGTACCTCCTCCCGTTCTTTCTGCCTACACTTTTTTCGGTTAATCGGAATCGGGGATTTTCCCGGCCGGGATGGTATATTCTGTCCTATGACTCCCCCATGCCGCCCTGTTCTGATTGGTCTCCTTTTTTCCCTCCTCCTGGCCGGTTGTTCCTCCCTGCAGATACCCGATACCCCCTGGAGCGGCGGGGAGGGGTATTTCTCCTATTACGGGCTGGATTCCCTCTCCGGTGAAAGGGCCTGCGGCTATTCCGGATACGGAGAGCAATCCCTCTGGACATGGTCCGTCTCGCCCTCCCGCCCCCGGGGGACTGTTGTCTTCCTCCACGGTTATCTGGACCATTCCGCCCTGAGCCTTGCCCTGTTTGCCTTCCTGAATGACCGGGGATACCGGATCGTCGCCTACGACCTGCCCGGCCACGGCCTGTCCGGCGGGCAAAGGGCGGGCCTGGAGGACTTTGATCAGTACGGGGAGAGCCTGGACCGGATCATGGCCTACTGGGATCTTGCCTATGGGGATACCCTCTTCATCGGGCACAGCACGGGGGGAGCGGTCATTCTGGACAGGCTGCTGAAGGGACAGAATATGGGGGGGGTGATTCTGGCGGCGCCCCTGATTCAGTTCCGCCACTTCGACGGGGCTCTTTTTCTGGCGGAACACCTGTTCCGCGGGAGGGGAACCGTACGGGTCAGCCGGAAGCCCTCCTCCCGCAACGATGAGTTCAACAAAAAGAAAAGGAACGATCCCCTGGCCATAAAGCGAATGCCCCTGAACTGGCCCCTGGCCATCGGAGCCTGGGAAAAAGAGCTTCCCCGAGGGGAAATTCCCTGCGATGTACCCATCCTGGTTCTCCAGGGAGGAAAAGACCGGGTGGTCTTCTTCGAAAGGAACATTCCCCGGATAGAGTCCTGGTTTCCCCGGGCCCGGATTCGAACCTTTCCCGGCCTGATGCACCATCTTTTCAATGAAGCCGATGGGGAGAAACTTTACGGGGAGATTCAGGCATTCCTATTATAAATTACGGGCATTTTACCGGACCACTCCTTCCATAGGGCTTCATCCTCCAGAAGATCGGCCATAAAAGCCGCCACATTAATCCGGCTGGTTTTTCCCGGCCGGAAAAGAGGGCTCCTAAGGGGCGATGGGACAATCTCCCGGGGAGTCGCTTCCGCTTCGTCGATAAGGGTGTCCGGCCTTACGGCGACCCATTCCACGGGGGATCCGGGATCGGAATAGGACCTCTGCAGAAAGAGGGCCGCCTCTTCGTTATCCGCCTGGGCCGGTAACAGCAGGCGCAGCAGTCCTATCACCAGCCGGTCCCCCGGCCCATAGGCGGTTTCCCTCTCCCGGCGGTTTCGGTTCCCCGTGGTATTCATAAGGACAAATTTAAAAGGTCTGTCCCTAAGGGGTGTCTGCCCGGCAGTACACACCAGGCGGGCGGCCTCCGTTACCAGTCGACGAGGGGGTCCGAAGAGCCCCTTCAGGGTAAGATTGTGTCCCAGGCAGGAAGCCGCGCCGTCACAGTTTTCCAGAATAGCGCCCAGTTCTTCCCGGTCCATGGCCAGGATTTCCTTCTCCAGGATTATGAGATTTTCCCCGTAGCCCGCCAGGGGGGAAAGCTTCTCCCCGGACCGGACTACCGCCGTCACCCGGTGCCCCCTTGCCAGAAGCTGTCCGGTCAGCAGAATACCCGTAGCGCCGGTGGCTCCCGTTATCAAAATATGCATAAACGTCACCTCATTCGTTACTTAACATACCCTCATTCCCGGGAAAACCCCCATAAACGGCAAAATTATAGTATTTCCAGACCGTTTCCACCGGATCGAATCCCGCCTCTTTGAGCCAATCCAACTGTTTTGCCAACGGAGCGGGCCGGTCCTCCCGGCGGTATTTGGCGAGCCAGTTCTCATGTATCTCTTCCAGGGGCAGGCTCCGGCGCATGTAGGAGATCCACTTTTCCATATAGGCTTCCTGAAGCCTCTCATCGTCCGCCAGGACCACATCGGCATTCAGAAAAACGCCACCCCCCTTGATGGCGGGCCTGATCCTGGCGAAGAAGTCCTTCTTCTCATCATCCCTTTCCAGATGGTGCAGAGCCAGGGAGGAGATGATCCCGTCGTACTGCTCCGGCGGGATAAACCGGGAGAAATCGGTGCAATAGGAGGCTTTAACGGCATCCTCTCCCAGTTTATGCCCGGCCAGCGTCAGCATTCTCTCGGAAATATCCACAAGGGTGAATACAGCCCGGGGAAATCGGCTGCGGACGCGATGGGAAAGACTGCCCGTACCGCATCCCAGATCAAGGATATGAATCGAATCGTCCTGGTCAAAGGGCAGGGATGAGGCAACCGCTTCCATCATCTCTTCGTAGTAGGGAATCAGCCCGATGATTATGCCGTCGTAACCGGCGGCTTCCTCTTCAAAATGATGGCGGATCTCTTCCATTCGGTCCATATTACTTTCTCCTATACTTTCACGGCCCCGAAGGCGGCGAAGTTTCCGTTCTTATGGAGTATTTCCACACAGCCGAAACCGGATTTTCGCAGCAGTTCCGTCTGGTAGGTCAGGGGGCGGGGCGTGTCCTCCCTCTCGATCCAGGAGAACACCCTGTCCCGATACTCCCTCCCTCCAATCTCCTCCAGGAATTCCCCGTGGCGCGCCTCCATAAGGGTTCTGATCTCCCGGGTTTCATGGCTTATCAGGTCGGTTATCCAGACGCTGCCCCCGGGGGCGGTGATCCGGTAGAGTTTTTCAAAGGCCCTCTCCCAGTCCCCGTCGTCCCGCAGATGGTGGAAAACGGCGGCGGCCAGCACCACCCCGTAGGATTCCGGCTCCAAAGGAAGGGTGCGGAAGTCGCCGTGATGGGTGCGGATGCTTCCCTTCGTGGCACCGCCGACCCTCTCCCGGGCCCGGAAGAGCATGTTTCCGCTCAGATCCACAAGATCGCAGTCCAGGTCCGGCTTCCGGGAGAGGAGCTTGAGCGTGTTGTTGCCCGCTCCGCAGCCGATATCCAGCACCCGCTTCATCTCCGGTGTGGCGGCGAGGGCCGACGCGGTAATCAGTTCCATCATAAGAGAGGCGTCGGTGATGGATATCTGCCCCGTCTCCAGATGGGTAAACCGTTCCACATCCCCGTCAAACCTGTCCCGTATCTCTTCTATCGTGGATTTCCCCGCATATTCCTCTGCCATACCTGCCTCCCCAATGAGATAGTAAAAATGTTTTGAATTAAAGTGACCCGTGGAAGAAAGAAGGGGGCAGGCCCGATGAAAATCCTGCCCCCCCTTCTCCATTTACTCTTAAACGAGCCCGTCCTTGAGCAGTTTGTAGTTCAGCGCGTCGATCAGGGCGATCCAGGAGGCCTCGATGATATTGGTGGAAACGCCCACCGTGCCCCAGGACTCCTCGTCGTCCGCCGATTCGATAAGGACCCGCACCTTGGCGGAGGTTCCGTCCTCCCCGTTGATGACCAGTACCTTGTAGTCGATAAGACCCATACTCGCCAGCTGGGGGTAGAAGTTGGTCAGGGCCTTTCGGATCGCGTTGTCCATGGCGTTGACCGGTCCGTCTCCCTCGGCGGCGGTATGGAATTCCTCTCCCTTGCATATCACCTTGATGGTGGCTTCCGCGGACAGTTCCTTCGTCCGGGAGATGCTCTGTTCCTCGAATACCCGAAATCCCTCGCAGCTGAAGGGTTCCGCATAGCGGCCGAAGGCCTTTTCCACGAGCAGACGGAAGGAACCCTCCGCCGACTCGAACTGGTAACCCTCGGCTTCCATATCCTTTACCTTGACAAGCAGATCCTTGACGAGGGGGTTCTTCTTGTCCACGTCGGGGATGTATTTCTGGATTTTGGAGACCAGGGTGCTGGCGCCGGACTGATCGGAAATCACGAAGCTCCGTTCGTTGCCCACCGATTCGGGGGGCATGTGCTCGAAGCTGGTCGCCTCCTTGAGCACCCCGTCGATGTGGGCTCCCCCCTTATGGGCGAAGGCGTAGGCCCCCACGTAGGGCTTGCGGGGATCGGAATGCTGATTGGCCACTTCGTCCACGTAGCGGGAGAGGCTTGTCAGCTCGGTGATTTTCTTCGCCCCCAGAGTCCCGAAGCCGTATTTGAATTCCAGGCCGGGGATGATGGCGATCAGGTCAGCGTTGCCGCAGCGCTCCCCGAAGCCGTTGATGGTCCCCTGCACGTGGCGGGCTCCCGATTTCACGGCCAGAAGAGAGTTAGCCACGGCGCAGCCCGCGTCGTTGTGGGTATGGATGCCCAGACTCGTATCGAAACGCCGGGCCACCTCGGCGGTAATGGCGGCGCACTCGTCGGGCAGGGTGCCCCCGTTGGTGTCGCAGAGGACAAGCCACCGGGCTCCCCCTTTGACCGCCGCTTCCAGGGTCCTCAGGGCATAATCCCGGTTGTTCTTCCACCCGTCGAAGAAGTGCTCCGCGTCGTAGATCACCTCCTCGCAGTTTCCCGACAGAAAGCTGACCGAGTCCTCTATCATGGCCAGGTTCTCCTCCAGGGTTGTGCGTATCACCTTGAGGGCGTGGAGATCCCAGGTCTTGCCGAAGATGGTGATGACCGGGGATTTTGCCTCCACAAGGGCCTTGAGCTGGCTGTCCCCGGAGGCCTCAATGCCCGGACGGCGGGTGGAGCCGAAGGCGGCCAGACGGACGTTTTTCAGTTTCATCTTCGACGCCTCCCCGAAGAACTTCCTGTCCAGCTCATGGGTGGGATTGGGCCAGCCTCCCTCCACGTAGTCGAAGCCCGAATCATCCAGCTTTTTCAGGATGTTCAGCTTGTCCTCCAGGGAGAAGTTGATGCTACGGGACTGGCTGCCGTCCCTCAGGGTCGTATCGTATAGATAGACTTTTTCTTTATCCATTTAGCACCCGCTCTGCCACGGCGTCCCCCATGGCGCTGGTGGAGACGGAGGGTCCCCCGAAGGCGATGTCCCCGGTGAAGATCCCCTCGTCCAGGGTTCTCTCCACGGCCTTCTCTATGGCCAGGGCCGCTTCCTGTTCGTTAAAGGTGTGGCGCAGCAGCATGGCTGCGGAGAGGATGGCCGCCAGGGGGTTGGCTATGCCCTGTCCGGCGATGTCCGGGGCCGATCCGCCGGCGGGCTCGTAGAGGCCGAAGTTGGTCTCGTTCAGGCTGGCCGAGGCGAGCATGCCCATGGAACCGGTGAGCATGGCGCACTCGTCGGAAACAATGTCCCCGAACATGTTGCCGCAGAGCATGACGTCGAACTGGGCCGGATCCTTGACCACCTGCATGGTGGCGTTGTCCACGTAAATGTGCTTGAGCTCCACATCGGGGTACTCCTTCCCCACGGCGGTGACTACTTCCCGCCACAGAACCATGGTGGTTAGCACGTTGGCCTTGTCCACGCTGGTGACCTTCCCCTTTCTCTTCCGGGCCGCCTCGAAGGCGATCCGGGCGATCCGCTCGATCTCCCCCCGGGTATAGACCATGGTGTCGAAGGCCTTCTCCGAAGCACCGGACCCTTCCCGGCCCTTGGGCTCTCCGAAGTAGATGCCCCCGGTCAGCTCCCGGACGATGAGGATGTCGAACCCCTTGTCGGCAATCTCCTTTTTAAGGGGGGAAGCCGCGGCCAGGGCGGGGAAGAGGGGACTGGGGCGGAAGTTGCAGAAGAGGCCGAAGATCTTTCTGAGGGGCAGCAGGGCGCCCCTTTCGGGCTGTTCCGCCGGGGGGAGGTGCTCCCATTTGGGGCCTCCCACGGAGCCGAAGAGAATGGCGTCGGCGGATTTGCAGATGGCCACGGTCTCGTCGGGGAGGGCCTTGCCCCTGTTGTCGATGCCGGCGCCTCCCACGAAGGCTTCCTCGTAGGTCCATTCCAGGCCGAACTTTTTCTTAACCGCATCCAGGACTTTCACCGCCTCGGCGGTGATCTCCGGTCCAATGCCGTCGCCGGCCAGTACTGCTATCTTCTTCATTCGTATCTCCTCGTTATTTCGCTATAAAAAATAATCGTCTGAAGGGGAAGAGGACCTTGCCGTTCCCCCGGGCGGGATATTCCCGTGCTATTCCCTTCAGGATCTCCTTTTCGTAGGCCCCCCTGTCCTCTTCGAACTCCAGCTGGGCCAGAAAAGGTTTCAGGGCGGTGCTTTTCATCATTTCCAGTATCCCCTCGTGGGAGGGCATGACATGGACGTAATCGGTCACCCAGAGATCCACGTGCTCAAAAAGCCCGGAAAGGATATCGTAATACTCCTCCCGGCTGTGAATCAGGAGTTTCCCGGTCACCCCGTCGAAATTCCAGCGTCCCTTGAGGGCCTCCTCGCTGATGATTTCGCTCATGCCCATCTCCCGGAAGAGGGGGATCTGAGCCGCCATGACCCCGCCGGGCTTCAGGTTGGACCTGAGCTTGCTGAACAGTTCCGACTGGCCGGCCATCCACTGGTAGGCGGCGTTGGAAAAGATCAGGTCCCAGGCGCCGGGAAACCGGGCGGCGGAGGCGTCGGCGATGATCCAGTCAGCTTCGATGCCGCTCTCCCTGGCCCGCTCGATCATGGCGGGGGAGTTGTCCAGGCCGGCGATCTCCGCATCGGGCCACCGGCCCCGGAGAACGGCGGTGCTGTTCCCCGGCCCGCAGCCGATATCGATGATGCGATCAGGCCTGTCCAGCTCGATCCGGGAGACCAGATCGATGGTGGGCTGAAGCCTCTCCCTGCCGAATTTCAGGTAGAGAGAGGGGTTCCAGTCAGTATTTCCGGTCCGCATAATCCAGCCAGCCGCCGGCCATAACCAGATCCCTGTCGTAGGAGCTGAGGGCAAAAGGGTAGGACTTCTCCCCCTTGGGGCTCTTTACGGTCACCCTCTGGGCCTCCACGTCGATCCTGGCGGAGACTCCCGTTGTTTCGGGCCCGGAGGAGAGGGCGAAAATCTCATCCACTTCCTCCTCCTTCAGCTCGATGGCCATGCAGCCGTTGTTGTACATGTTCCCCCGGAAGATGCGGGCGAAGTTGGGGGCTATGATCACGGTGTAGCCGTTCTCCTCCAGGGCCCAGGGGGCGTGCTCCCGGCTGGAACCGCAGCCGAAATTGTCCCGGGAGAGGATCACCGTGGAGTCTTTCATGGGCTGGCTCATGTGTTCGAAGCCCTCCATCTTCAGGTCCTCCAGGAGATGGGGGCCCATGGCGACCCGCTCCACTTCGGTCAGGTATTTGGCGGGAATGATCTCGTCCGTATTGATATCGCTTCTGTCCAGAAAGAGGATCTGGCCTCCGAATTTTTTCATTACATGTACCTCCTGGGGTCGGTCAGTTTGCCCTCGATGGCCGAGGCGGCGGCGGTGGCGGGGCTGCACAGGTGAACCATGCCTCCCTTGCCCATGCGCCCGTTAAAGTTCCGGTTGGTGGTGGCCGCCGCCGCTTCCCCCGGAGCCAGAACGCCGTTGGACATGCCCAGGCAGGCCCCGCAGGTGGGGTTGGTCAGGCAGGCGCCGGCGTCCATGAAGATCTTGACGTAACCCGCTTCCAGAGCTTCGGAATAGATTTTGGGAGTGGCGGGAGAAACGATCATTCTCACGTCGTCGGATATCTTCTTTCCCTTGAGGATGGACGCGGCGATGGCCAGATCCTCCAGGCGGCCGTTGGTGCAGGAGCCCAGGTAGATCTGGTGGAGGGGCTTCCCTTCCATCTCGGTGATGTCCTTCACCACGTCGGGGCGGTACTCGTCGGTCACCTGGGGCACCAGATCGCCGATGTCGATTGTCCGCTCGTCCGCGTAGACCGCGTCGTCGTCGCTTCTCCATTTAGCGAAGTCGGCCAGGGCCTCTTCCCTGGTGGCGTAATCCCCGGCGATGAAGGGCCAGAGGTACTCCACGGTGGTCATGTCGGGCAGGCAGACGCCGCTGGTGGCGCCCATCTCCACGGCCATGTTGCAGAGGGTGAGCCTTCCGTCCATGCCCAGGTTGTCCACGAAGTCTCCGCGGAACTCGGCGACCCGGTTGGTCACCCCGTTGGTGGTCATCATTTTGATGACGGCCAGGATCACGTCCTTGGCGTAAACCCCCTTCGCCGGCGTGCCGGTGATGGTGATCTTCGTCGTCTCCGGGGATTTGAAAGCGCAAATCCCCTTGAGGATGCCCACTTCCAGGTCCGTGGTTCCCACCCCGGCGGCGAAGGCTCCGAAAGCCCCATGGGTGCAGGTGTGGGAGTCCCCCATGATGACCGTGAAGCCGGGGCGGACGAAGCCCTTCTCCGGGAAGATGGCGTGGCAGACCCCGTTCCGGCCGATGTCGAAGTAATCCTTGATTCCCATGTCCCGGGCCCAGTCCCGGAGGATCTTGCCCTGGGTGGCGGTGAGGCTGTCCTTGGCGGGGGTGACATGGTCGATGACCGCCTTGATCTTGTCCGGATCGAACACCCGGTACTTGCCCCGCCTCTTCAGGTCCAGAATGGCCGGTGGCGTGGTGATTTCGTGGCAGAACACCCGGTCCAGGCTCAGAACGTGCACGCCCTCGCAGGGATTGTCCACCAGATGGGATTCGAAAATCTTTTCAACTAAGGTTTTACCCATTACGCTTTCATCTCCTTTATCTTCTCGATGCCCTCCATGCGGGCGACTTTATTGAT
>QKAI01000161.1 GCA_003246505.1 Spirochaetaceae bacterium
TCCGATCCGTTCCTTCCCGTTCAAGTCCTGGAGATTCTCTTCTCCGAACCGCACGCTCCCCCGGTCTATCCGGTCCAGCCCGCTAATGCTGTAAAGCAGGGTCGACTTTCCCGATCCGGAGGGCCCCATAATGGAGATGAACTCCCCCCTCTCTATAGTCATATTCACCGATTTGAGCACGGGATTGTAAATCCCCCCGTGATGAAATCCCTTCTCCACGTTTACCGCCTGCAATAGCCTATTCATGACAACTCCTATTCGGCGTTCATCGCCGAGATGTTTTTTTCTTTGATATTCCCCGATGACACAAGAACCGCCGAAAACAGGGTAAGTCCCATCGCCAGGGGATAGAGGAGATAGGAGCGGAACCGATCCGGCACAAAGTCGATTCGCGAAGCCCCCATCCCGGACCAGATCAGGCCGACCATCCTCTCTCCCAGACTGTTCGCCATGAGGGTCCCCAGTAAAAAACCGGACAGGGAGAGAAGGAAAAGCCTGTAAAGATACTGTTTGCGTATGTCCCACCGGGAGAAGCCAAGGGTCCTCATAACGGCGATGGATCCGGATTCCCGGCTTAACATCAGTCTTTGGAACAGGACCGTTATGACCGCCATAACCAGCAACGCCATGTAAGCCGCCAGATCGGCGGTCAGTTTCAACTGCCCGACCACGCTCCCCAGGGTCTGATTCACGTACTCCCCGACCGGGCTGACCCGTGCCTTGCGGAAGGAACTCCCATACTCCCCCGCCTTTTCGGTAATCCGGTCTTTCTCCCCGGAGGCCAGTCCCAGATGGACCACATACCAGAGGACCCGGTCCGCCGGGGGAGGCCCCGCCGCCTTGGCGGTATAGCCGCCGTTGGTTATGTCCTGATATATCCCGCTTACCGCCATAACCCTCTCCCCCTCCCCGGAACGGATGAGCAGGGTGTCCCCGATCCCCTTATCAAACTTCCGGGCATTGAGTGAGGAAAGGGCTATCTCCCCGTCCGAAAGGGGAGCTTCCCCTTTCAGGTACCCCAGGGGGAAGAGGGAAAAATCCCCGGTCTCCACATTAATGCTCTCCCACTCGCCCTCCGGGTTTTTTGCTTCATAGCGACCCGTCACCATGCCGGCGAACCGATCAATGTCCCCGTCGGCGGCGGCCTTACTCAGCAGTTCCTCATAGCGTTCCCTTATATGTTCCGTGCCCCGCAGGTCGATGCGGATATCGCTGGGCCCCATTCCCAGATAGGTTATGAAGGTGGGGGAATTGACCGTGTTATACATGTTCGCCGGCACAAGTACGATAAAGGCGCCGACAAAGTAGACAAGCCCCAGAAGCAGGTAGAATCTCCCGTTCAGGAGCAGGGCCCGCAATCCCAGAATCAGGTTTATGCCCAAAAGCCTGAAACCGGACAGGGGCATTTTCAATACCGGGGCGCCCCTGTCCCCGCTCCTGTCATGGCGGAGAGCGGAAACGGGGGAAACGGCGTTGATTCTTCCCAGAAGGAGGGCGACCGAGCCCAGGACGATAAGGAGCACCACAAGGGCGCCGGAAAGGGATAGAACCCTTGAGGGGAACGATGGGGGGACTTCGCCCATGTAAAGGCGGATTTTTCCCGTAAGAAGAGACGTCAAGGGCCAGGAGAGGAGGAATCCCGAAAGGGAGGCCGCCCCCGCGATGACCCCGTATTTAAGGAAATACATCCCCTTGGCGAATCCCAGGGGCAGGCCGATGGCCTTCATGACACCAATATCGGTGTAGTCCTCCTCAAGGGATCCCAACAGGGCGAAGCGGAGACAGAGCAGGGCGACGATGGAGAAGAGAAGGCTGATGAACACAAGGGAGACCGCCGTTATCCCGCTGGAGATCATATTGAGCAGTTTGAACAGGCGTATGTTCACGGCCGGTCCGTTGCCGGGAAGACCGGAGGCTTCATAGCGATGAATGAAGCCATCCAGATCCGCCTCATCATTCAAAAGGAATTCGATCAGGTACTCCGTCTCCCCAAGGGCGCCCTTCATTTGGAGGTAGTCCTCCCGGTTTACCACGAACCTTTTGGAGTGCACGATGGGGGGATTCATCTGCCCATCCCGGACAAAGGCGGTAATGCGGAATTCCCTGTGAAAGGAATCACGGCGTATCTCCAGGGAGTCCCCCAGGCGCAGCTTCGCCTTCTCCTTAAAGTACAGGGGCACCGCGATCTCCCCTCTCCCGGGATTCAGCCTGTGATTGTTTTCATCCAGCAGAAAATCGAAATTTTCGTTCTGACTAAGGAAACCCAGGTCCATGACGCTGTCGTGAAGGGAGGCCGACTCCCCCCGGAAGTACAGATCGTTCTTATCCACGCTCAGCATCTCCGCCACCTGGTAGTCCCGGACGAGGGGATTGGCCCGGGCCCACTCTTCCCCCGCCCCTTCGTCCCATGCCCCGGAGTGCATCTGAACAAAGTGGGGAACCCGGGCGGCGTCGAAGAGGTTATCAATCGCCCCTGCGGACAGCAGAATCAGGGAGACGGTGCTGCTCAATATCAAAGCGGGCAGCAGAATGAAGAGAAGCAGGGAAAGGTTGATGAGGATGTTCCTGCGGAAGTCATTCCTCAATAATTTAATGATCATCGTTTTTCTCCAGTGAACCTATGAA
>QKAI01000489.1 GCA_003246505.1 Spirochaetaceae bacterium
GGACAACTGGGAATCCCTGGGTACCTACCCGGAAGCGGGGTGGTACGGAAGAGGGAAATTCGGGATCTTCATCCACTGGGGTGCCTATTCGGTTCCCGCCTTCGGGAGCGAATGGTATCCCCGCAAGATGTATATTCCCGGGACAAGGGAGTACGAGCACCACGTGAAAACCTACGGGCCCCACAGGGAGTTCGGATACGCCGATTTCATCCCCCGGTTCCGGGCGGAGAATTTCGATCCCGCCGCCTGGGCGGAACTCTTCCGGGAGGCGGGGGCCCGGTTCGTCATGCCCGTGGCGGAGCACCACGACGGCTTCCAGATGTACCACAGCGAGCTGAGCGACTGGTGCGCCTCGAAGATGGGCCCCCGCCGGGACGTGCTGGGGGAATTGAAGAGGGAGATAGAGGAGAGGGGCATGGTTCTCGCCGCCTCCAGCCACCGGGCGGAGAACTACTGGTTCTTCGGAGGGGGAAGGACCTTCGATTCCGGCCTGGAGGAGGGGTTCCACGAGCCCTACGGCTGGGCGGCCCCCCTCTATCCCACCGAGGACAGCCGGGGCACCCAGGATATCTATTCCGCCCCTCCCGGCCGGGAGCATCTGGAGGACTGGCTCGTCCGGACCTGCGAGCTGGTGGATCGGTACCGCCCCCGGATCCTCTGGTTCGACTGGTGGATTCAGAACGTGGCCTTCAAGCCCTACCTGAAGAAATTCGCCGCCTACTATTACAACCGTTCCCGGGAGTGGGGGGCGGAGGTGGCCATCAACTACAAATTCGATGCCTACGCCCTGGGAAGCGGCGTCTACGATATCGAGAGGGGACAGCTCGCCGCCATCCGCCCCCGGCTGTGGCAGAACGACACGGCGGCGGCCAGAAACTCCTGGTGCTACACGGAGAACAACGATTTCAAGAGCCCCGTGGATCTGGTCTGCGATCTGGTGGACATCGCCAGCAAGAACGGCTGCCTTCTCCTGAACATAGGCCCCCGGGCGGACGGGACCATAACCGAGGAGGATGGGCATATCCTGAGGGAGATCGGGGCCTGGCTGAAGAAGAACGGGGAGGGGATCTACGACACCACCTACTGGCACGTCGCCGGGGAGGGCCCCACGGAAGTGCCGGAAGGGTCCTTTACCGATGGGAAACGGGCTCCCTACACCCCGGAGGACATCCGCTATACCTACCGGGTGCCCTTCGTTTACGCCCATGTGCTGAGCTGGCCCCCATCGGGGGAGGTGACCCTGAAGTATATGGGTTACGTTCCGGAGTACACCGAACATGACCGGGCGGATCACTTCCGGGGGGATGTGAAAGGGGCGGAACTTCTCGGTTTCGACGTTCCCCTGGAGGTCAGCCGGAGCAGGGAGGGCCTGAAGGTCCGGGCCCTGAAGCCCGTGGACACTCCCTATCCGGTCTGCGTAAAGATCAGGATCGATTGACCAGGGCCAGGAAGTCCTCCATGTACTCCTTCAGGCCGGGCAGGTCGTCGGCGTGGAATTCCACCTTCTCAATGGTGAAGTCCCCGGCGCAGATCTCCGGTCCGGCCTGATTCAGGGCCGCCTTGGCGAGTATGGCCGCCCCGAAGGCGGTGGCCTCCTCCATGTTCGTCGTATAGAGATGGGACCCGGCGTAATAGCTGGCCAGAATGATGTTGTAGGCTTTGTTATGGCGGAATCCCCCCTCCACGAAGATGTTCATCCCCTCGGTGAATCCCGCCCTCTCGAAGGCCACGATGGACTGGGCCGCCAGGGAGAGGCGCATGACGGCGAAACAGGTCTCCCGGTCGGAAAAGAAGACGGGGAAATTGCCGTTCTCTATCTCGCTCAGGGGGTAGAAGCGCGCCCCCTCCCAGACGCCGGGAGGGGAATCGGGGAACTGTCCCGAACCCTTGACCACGCTGGGCTGGATGAAGAGCCTCCGCTCGGCTATCACCGGGGCGTAGACCTCCCTGTTGTAGTCGGGGAAATCCTTCTTGCCGTGGAGATTGTCGAAAATCTTCTTGTACCGGTCGAACTCTTCCCCCCCCATGAAAATCGCCGTTTTCACGGGCTTCTTGAAGGCGCTCAGATTGTAAAAAACCGTCTTCCCCAGCTCCTCCTCCCGGAAAGAAACCCGGTCCGTGGGAACCATGGGGACGCACCAGGTCCCGGTGGAGTTCAGAATGAAGTCGTCCTTCTCCTGAAGGAGGTAGGGAAGCAGGGAGGAGTTGGAATCGTGGATTCCCATGGTGACGATCACATCGGGGGAGAGGCCGGTCCTGGCCGCCGCCCCTTCCGAGAGGGTGCCCAGAATCTCCCAGGATTTGCCGATATGTTCGGGCAGAAAGGTGGATACCCCCAGTTTCTCCGCCACGGCGGACCATTTGTCCTCGGCGAAATTATAGAGATAGGTATGGCATCCCGCATAGGTGCCCTCCGCCCCCATCTTTCCCGTGAGGAGATATCCGAAGTACTGGGGGTAAAAGAGGATGTGGGCCGTCTTCTTCCACTCGTCGGGGAAGTTTTTCTTCATGAAGTAGAGGCCCTTGCCCGGATTGATCAGGGCGCCCACGTCGGGGGTGGCCGTGGTCCTCTGAAGCTCCTTCCTGTCCCCCATGGCCCCATAGAACTCATCGTAGAAGGAGTCC
>QKAI01000091.1 GCA_003246505.1 Spirochaetaceae bacterium
GATGACCGGCTCTTCTATCTCACCCGGCCCTGGATGATTTTCTGGCCCTTCGAGGGGGGCCGTCTGGTGGGGCTGCAGGGCATGTCCTACCACGGGGGCGTGGTGGGCGCCGCGGCAGGCTTCATCCTCTATACCCGGCGCAAGAAGCTGGACACCTGGCTCTGGGGGGATATGATCTGCACCGCCATCCCCTTCGGCTATTTTTTCGGACGCCTGGGAAATTTCATCAACGGCGAGCTGTACGGCCGGGTGACCTCGGTCCCCTGGGGCATGCGCTTTCCCCACGCCACCCGGTTCTCCACGGATCTGGGCTGGGTCCGCGACCTGGCGGGGCAATTCGGGATGGATCTGGGGGGGCTGAGCTCGGTGAATCTTCCCCGCCATCCCTCCCAGCTGTACGAAGCCCTCTTCGAGGGCATAGTGCTGGGGCTCATCCTCTGGTTCGTCATCCGTCCCCGCAAACCCTTCAACGGGTTCATGATAGGATCCTACATCTTCGGGTACGGCTTCTTCCGGTTCATCATAGAGTACTTCCGCGAGCCCGACGCCAATCTGGGCTATGTCCTGGCCTGGGGGCCGGAGGAGAATTACCATCTGACCCACTCCCTTTTGAATTTCTCCACCGGCCAGATCCTCTGCTTCCTCATGATGGCCGCCGGGGTCGGGGTTATCCTGTGGGCCCGCAGGGCGAACTCAGGGAAATAATTATCGATTCTAATTTCCTTGCCGATAAAGGAAATATGAAGGGAATTATATACCGGGCCCTGCCCTGTCTTTTTCTGCTGCTGCCCCTGGCGGCGGAACAGTATTACCTGGCCGAGGGAGACTACCGCATCAACGTGCCCGTCCGCTGGGAACTCTATGACTCCACGAATCTGAGCGAGATCAGCTTCATCGCCGACGATCAGAGCACCATACTCCAGGTCTCCTGGTTCGACGGAAACCAGTTCGACGATGTGAACGACATGTACCGTTACTTCGCCGAAGGCATCGGGGCGGAGAAGCTGGACCAGTCCCTCTTCCCCTATCTGGACTGGCAGGCCCTGCTGACGGATGTCTCCTTTGAAAGCGGGGGAAACGCTTTCCGGGGCTGGTTTCTCTTCCTGGAGGGGGAGAATTTCGACTACCAGGTCATCGTCTTCTCCCCCGCCGGGGATTACGAGCGGACCTTTCCCTACATCCTTTCCTGTCTGGACAGCTTCTCCCCGGGTGAGGAGGCCCGCCGGAATCCGGGAGTTATCAGCCGGCTCTTCTATTCCAGGGATAACGCGGTCTACGAAAAGAAGACCGATTATCTGGAGGGAAAAGCCCTGATCTACGACTACGACCCCTTTGAATTGGAGGCTTCCCAGATCGTGATAGAAAGGGAGGCCCCCCTTCTGACGAACTTCATGAAATCCACTCCCGAATCGGCTCTGGCCTGGGACAGGTATTACAAACTGATCTACCGGGACAACTACAGCCGGCTTGATCCGGTCTACGAGGCCCTGAAGCCCCATCTGGAGGGAAGGGGGGACCGGGAAAAGGCGGAAATTCTTCTGGCCTGGCTCCAGGGATTCGAATACGGCAGTTCGGGGACCTTCTCCGACCTGCTCTCCCCCCTGAGCAGTATGGTCCGGGACGTGGGGGACTGCGACTCCCTTGCCCTGTCCTACCTGATCCTCCTGGAGCACTTCGGAATCGACGGCATACTGCTCGTTTCCCAGGAGTACGCCCACGCCATGGCGGGAGTCGCCGTGGACCGGGGGGGATTCACCTTTACTTATAACGGGAAGGCCTATCTGGTGGCGGAAATGACCAAGAAGGTGGATATGGGCATGATCGCCCAGGGCATGACCGATCCGGCGAAATGGCAGCCCATCTCCTTTTCTGAATAGAAAAATGTGTCTATACAATGGCAATTGGGCAAAAAGAAAAAAAATAATGGAATTTCCCGGCCATGGGCTATACAATAGGTTTTAACTGGGCGGGAATATGAATTGGGACGGAATGTTATGCCGGGTAAAAGCTTGGCCATTAATACGGCTGTGATTGATAGAAAACACTATTCCTTAGCGAACGAACTCATTCGCAAATCCATCCATATGCTTATTGCGCTGGTTCCCTTCTTCGCCTCCCGCAATCTGCTATTGACCGTGTACGGTGTGGCCTTCGGCCTTTTCGCCTACACCCTTAACGAATATCTGAGATTCCGCCACAAAAGAACCTTCTCCCCCGTTTCCTGGGTGACGGAGCTGGCATCCCGGGACCGGGACAGGGGACACTTCGTCCTGGGGCCCCTGACCCTGCTGACAGGGGTTCTTATGGCGCTGATCTTCTTTCCCCACCCCGCTTCCTCCCTGGCCATCTACGCCCTGGCCTTCGGGGACGGCCTGGCCAGTCTGGTGGGCAAGGTCTGGGGGCGGACGGTGGTTCCCTTTCTGAACGGGAAAACCCTGGAGGGATCCCTGGCCTGTTTCGGCGCCGTGTATATCGCCTCCTACCTGGTTCTCCATAATATGGCTCAGGCCCTTCTGACGGCCCTCTTCGCCACCATACTGGAGGCGATTCCCTTAAAAGACTACGACAACATCATCATCCCCCTGGGAACGGGCCTCTTT
>QKAI01000260.1 GCA_003246505.1 Spirochaetaceae bacterium
GGCAGATCATTTGCTTTTTCCATGCCCCTAGGATAGCATCTAAAAAAAAACCTGGAAAGGGTAAAAAACATTTGACAAAAATATTAGAATTTTATATATTAAAAATATAATATATATTGAATGAAAAAAACATTCGCAAAGGAGAAACGATATGGCTGAACATTTAACCAAGCAGGCTTTTCTGGATAAGGTTTTCGATTACGAGACGGAAAAGGAGTGGAACTTCAAGGGCGAACTCCCCGCTATCATAGATTTTTACGCCGACTGGTGCGGTCCCTGCAAAATGGTGGCCCCCATCATGGAGGAACTCTCCGAAGAGTACGCCGGCAAAATGAACGTATACAAGATCAATACGGAGCAGGAACAGGAACTGGCCGGAGCCTTCGGCATAGCCAGCATCCCCTCCATCCTGTTCATTCCCAAGGACGGACAGCCCCAGATGGCCCAGGGCGCCATGCCCAAGGACAGCTTTCTTTCCGCTATGAAAGAAGTTCTCCACGTGGAGTAAATAAACTGGGGGAACTGACGAATTTCTGACGTATTCCTCTCCTATCCTATAATCATCGGAGGATTGCTCCTCCGGTAAGGAGAAGAATATGGCAAAGAGAGTCATTATCCTATTGCTCGTACTGGCGGTTCCCTTCCTCCTGGTGGCCAGGGGAAATCAGGAAGCCGGCAAGGGACAGGGCATCACGCTGGCGGAGAATTTCTCCGATCTTCTGACCCGGCTGGACGCGGGGGAGATCACCGAGCAGGAAGCCAGGGAAGAACTGGGCATGATGCAGAACCGGTTCGAATTGCGCAATGAGGAAAGGAAAGCCCTGGAGGACCTGGCAGGGGCTGTGGGTAGGGGCGATATGACCGCCGATCAGGCCTGCGACGGTATTCCCGATCAGCTGCGGGACAGGACGAGACTCCTGGACAGGGATCCCGATCAGGACAGGACCCGGGATAAACTGATGGATCAGGATAAAGATCAGGATCAGGACAAAGATCAGGATCAGGATTGTGACCCCGATCAGGATCAGACCCAGGACAAAACGCAGGATCAGCTCCACACCGGTTCCTCCGGCGGCGGAAATGGTAAATCCTGACAAAAATGGTTCGAACCCCGTCTTCCCTTTACAGACGGGGTTTTTGGGCTTACAGTAACAGGGAGGCCCTATTGCCATGAAGAAAGCGCAGACCCCACTCACACCCCTTTTTATCCTGTCCCTCCTGGTTTTTCTCTCCCCCTCCCTCTCTTCGCGGGGAACGGCGGAACGGGACAGTATGTATCACCGGGAGATTGAAGCCTCCTTCCCCTTCATTCTGGATGAGATGGCCGCGGGCCGGATGACCGGAGCCGAGGGCAAGGCCCGTTTATCGGAGATCCGCCGAAATTTCAACCGCAGCTATACCGATTTCGAGGGAATGGCGGATGCCCTCATCGATGCCCTGGAAGAGGGAAGGATAGACCGGGATGAGGCTCTTTCCCGCTTCGAAGAGAGGGTGAGGCAGAGAACGCAGATCGCCGCCGGCACCGATGGTGCCGAAGGTCCCGCCCCTTCCGGCTCCCCTTCGGAAGATGCCTCGCCGGGTGGGACCAGTGACGGATCGGGACATGGGGGGAATTCCGGTGTCAGCGGCGAAGGATCCCAGGGGAAGAACGGCCCGGCGGGGGGGAAGTGAAACGGGGCATACTGGTTATCGAGGATGACGACCAGACCGCCCGCTGGCTCCGGATCTATCTCGAACGGGCCGGATACGGGGTCAGCAGGGCCTGTTCCCTGGGGGAGGGGCGGACCCTCCTGGAAAGGGGAGAGGCCGATCTGGTCATTCTGGACCTCCTCCTCCCCGACGGGGACGGGCGGGATTTCTGCCGGGAGGTCCGCGCTTCCTCGGACATTCCCGTCATCGTGGTCACCGCCCTCTCCTCCCGGGACGCCCGGCTGGAGGGGCTTTCCGGCGGAGCGGACGACTTCATCACCAAACCCTTCGATCCGGATGAGCTGATCCTCCGGATGGAAGCGGTCCTGCGCCGCAGCAAGAGCCAGGTCAGGCGGGTTATCGACTGCGGACCCCTCACCCTGGACCGGGACCGGGGCCTGTTCACCCTCTTCGGGGAGCCGATCCGCCTCAGCGGCATCCAGCGGGACCTTATGGCCCAGTTCATGGAACATCCCAATGCCATCCTCTCCCGGCAGCAGCTCATGGAGAGGGCCCTCTCCACCCGTACGGAGATCTTCGACCGGGCCGTGGACACCCATATCCAGAGACTGCGCAAGCTGATCCACCGGGAGGGATTCGAGCCCCTCCAGACCGTCTACGGTCAGGGCTACCGCCTGGTCTGGGAGGAGGGGTGAGATCCCTGTTCCTCCGCATTCAGGGGGCCTTTCTCATTATCATCCTCCTCACCGCCCTGATTCATACCGGCATGGACTATTACGCCACCTACCGGGAAATTCCCCGTCTTCTCACCCGGGTGGAAACAGCCCATATTGCGGAGATCGTCCGCTCCTCCCGGGAAATCCGGGGCGGATGGGAGGGACTGGAGGAGGACCTGGCCCTCTTTGAGGGAGGCCTGCCCGGGGAGACCCTCTCCCTCCGCATCATCATCCGGGACGGGGAGGGGAAAACGGTGTACAACAGTTTCTCCCGCCTGGAGTCTCCCGGGGCGGTTCCCCTGGTGGCGGGCAGCAGCCGCACCGTCACCTCCGGAGAGGGGGGAGAGCCGCTTTTCTCGGTCACCGCCTATATCGGCCGGGATTACCTGGCCGGGGAGACCCTTTCCTATCTGGCCGGCTCTCTGCGAGAGCGCCTCCTCTGGGGCTTCCTTCTGATTCTGGCCGTTTCGGGACTGGCCCGGCTCTTCTCCCGCCGTCTGAGCCTTCCCGTCGCCGCCCTCACCGAGGGGATGGAGCGCATTTCCCGGGAGGGCGCTCCGGAAACCCTGCCGGTTCTTTCCCGGGATGAGCTGGGACGGATGAGCCGGGCCTTCAATGCCATGGCGGCCGCCCTGGAGGAGCAGAAGGGACTCCGGAAGAAACTGGTCTCCGATCTCTCCCACGACATCGGCACCCCCCTGAATTCGATTCGCCTGGAGGCCCGGGGCATAGGGGACGGGCTCACCTCCCCGGAGAAGGGTGCCCGGCGGATCGTGGAGGAGGTGGACCGTCTGGCCGGCATGCTCACCGATCTGGACTGGCTGGGAGAGACCGATTCCGGCCGGTTCGAACTGAACCGGGAGGAGTACGATCCGGTCCGGCTGATACGGGAGGAGGGGGAGCGATGGCGGATCCGGGCGGAAGCCCGGGGGGTGGAACTTACCGTGGAGGATGAGGGGGGAGGGGAACCCTGCCTTTTCGACGTCCGGCGGATGGGGCGGGCCCTGGGCAACCTGATCGACAACAGCCTCCGCCATACGCCGCCGGGGGGAAAGATCGCCCTCTCCTGCCGCCGGGAGGGGAATCGGGTCATCCTGGCCGTGGAGGACACGGGCCGGGGGATGGACAGGGAAATTCTCCCCTACATCTTCGAACGGTTCTACCGGGGTGATCTCTCCCGCACCCCCGGAGGACGGGGCCTGGGGCTTTCCATCGTGAAACAGATCATCGAGCTCCACGGGGGAAGGGTTTTTGCGGATAGCGCCCCCGGAGAAGGGAGCCGCTTCACCCTGGAGTGGGAGTGCGTCAAAAAAAATAAAAAAAGATAGCCCTATGGCCCAATTCACGGTAAAATATATTCACTTTTTAAGATAATTTCATAAGAGAAGGTGAATAATGAAAGCTGCCCATATCAATCCCTTTCTGGATTCAACCATCAATCTGTTTGAGAATATGCTCGGCCAGGAGCCCCGGGTCGGTCAGATCTCCCTGATGAAGAGCCTCCATACTCACCGTTGGGACATCTCCGGCGTTATCGGCGTGACCGGCGTGGCGGAAGGGGTTGTCGCCCTGCGCATGATTAAGAGAATGGTGGAAGGACTTGTGGAACGATCCGGCATGACCGCCGAAAACGAGGAAGAGCAGAGGGACATCATCAGCAGTATGGTGGGGGAGATGACCAATGTCATCGCCGGGAACGCCCTGGGCCAGATCCAGCAGTACGATCTGGATATCACCGTGCCCTTCGTCGTCCAGGGACAGGACCACTCCATCTCCTGGCCCCGGAACAATCCCATTATCGCCATTCCCTTCAGCTGCTCCCTGGGGCACTTCGAAGTGAACGTCAGCCTTAAGGAGAACTACCTTCACACCATTCTTGGCGAAGCGGGCCTGGAATAGGCCCTACTCCCGGTAACTGAGTATCTCCCTCTCCAGATAGTCCGCGTAGTCGCTCAGGGCTTTGACTATGACCTTGCCCCGGGCGTCCACCTCTTCCGACTGGCGCAGGTTTTCCAGGCGCTTGCGGAACTCCCCGAAGTCGGAGGCGTTCTTCGCCGGGGGAAAGAGGAGCCGCCCGGCGCAGTAGCTCCGCCACTGGCGGGCCCTGTCCGGGGGGAGGGTTTCCGGGAAATTCCGTCCCGTGAAGCGGCGCAGCATCTCCGGCAGCCGGGGGTCCCGGAAGGGGGGCTGGAGCTTGTGGAGGTTCTCCGGCAGGGTGTTGTGCACCAGCTCGAAGCAGGCCCGGTCGTCGTCCCGGAAGAATCCCCCCGAATAGATCTGTAGGTCCGGATCCTCCTTGACCGCCGTGGCCTGTCCCTCCCCCGGCTCCTCCCCGAAAACCTGCCTCACCTTCTGGATGATCTCCCTGTGGGCCAGCAGCTTCTGCCGGTAGGCTTCGCTCTGCCCCCGGTCCAGTCCCAGGCGGACCTCCGCTTCCTCGGTGAGGGTGGAAAGGGGGGCCAGGACGGGGCACTTGTTGATGTGGATCCCCTTGAGAGGGATCCGGGGGGTATCGCCCAGCTCCTCGGAGCGGGAGAACACCCGGCGGCGTATCTCCTCCACGGGAAGATCGATCAGGGGCTGTGGATCCACCCGGAGGTCGTAGAAGTAGAGGCAGTTCCGGTTGGCCGGATCCACCGTCAGGGGGGCCATGATGGCGGTGCAGCCCCGGTCGGAGGTCAGCATCCCCGATGTATGGAGAAGGGGGGTCATGGCTTCCAGTTCCACCAGGGGCCTCAGGGCGTTTTTCGTCCGTTTGTCGAAGACCCACTTGAACAGGCGGGGCTGCTTTCTCTGGATCATCCGGGCCACTTCTATGGTGGCGTACACGTCGGAGAGGGCGTCGTGGGCGTGCTGATGGCCGATGCGGTTGGCCTCGGTCAGCTTCTCCAGTCGGATGGTGGGGCGGCCGGTCTCTTCGTCCACGGGCCAGTTGATGCCCTCCGGCCTCAGGTCACGGGTCACCCGCACCAGGTCTATGATGTCCCACCGGCTGTTCCCGTTGGCCCACTCCCGCAGGTAGGGATCCATGAAATTCCGGTAGTAGAGGTTCCGTATGAACTCGTCGTCGAAGCGGATGCTGTTGAAGCCGGCCACCGTGGTGCCGGGCCGGGAGATCTCCCTGTCCACGGCGCGGATGAATTCGTACTCGGTGAGACCCTTTTCCAGGGTCTCCTGGGGAGTGATTCCCGTGACCAGGCAGGCCCGGGGATCGGGGATGTAGTCCGGGGGGATGCGGCAGTAGAGGACGACCGGGTCTTCCACGGGTTCGAAATTGTCATCGGTACGGACCGCGGCGAGCTGGGCCACCCTGTCCCAGAAGGGATTGGTGCCGAAGGTCTCCAGGTCATACCAGAGCAGAGTCTGGGCCATGGGGCCATTGTAGGTTATCGGAGAGAATTAGGCAATCCGGATTGACTGTTCCCCGGGGGAGGATTAAATTCAGGGGAGGAGGAGTGCCATGACCCGACTTGACCGGCTCGCGGAATTGCTAAAGGATGCCCCGGACGAAGTGTTCATTCAGCCCCACAACGTTCCCGATCCGGACGCCATCGCCTCCTGCTTCGGCCTCCAGTATCTCCTGGGGAAAAGGGGCATCGAAAGCCTCATCGTCTATGAGAACGAAGTGGAAAAGGCCAACTCCCTCAAGATGCTGGAGCTGTTCGGGATAATCATGAGTCCGGCCTCCCAGGTCGCCACCATGGGGGAGGAGGACTGGACGGTTCTGGTGGACGTGCAGAAGCACAACGCCAATCTCACCGATCTGATCACCGACGAGGTGGCCTGCATCGATCACCACGAGCTGAGCGGCAGGGAGAGCGGCTGCCGCTTCCTTGACCTGCGCCCGGAAGTGGGAGCCTGCTCCAGCATCGTGGCGGAGTATTTCATCGAGAACGGCATAGAGTTCCCCCGCAAGGTGGCCACCGCCCTGCTCTACGGCATCTTCATGGATACGGCGGATCTCTCCCGGGGCGTGTCGGATCTGGATATCAACATGTTCTACCATCTTTACCGCCTCTCGGACATCTCCCTCATCACCGAGCTCAAGGGGAACCAGATCAGCCAGGCGGACCTTCTGGATTATGCGAAGGCCTTCCAGTCCGTGGAGATTTACGGGGAGATCGGATTCCTCTATCTGGACAACTGCAACGACTCCCTCCTGGGATCGGCGGGGGATCTGGTCCTTTCCATCTCCGGGGTGAACGTTGTCGTGGCCTACTCCCCCCGGCCGGAGGGGATCAAGTTCTCCCTCCGCAGCATCAACCCCCGCATCGGAGCGGACAGAATGGTTCGCTTTCTTCTCAAGGACCGCGGTTTCGGGGGAGGGCACCGGTCCATGGCGGGGGGATTCCTGCCCCGGGAGAATCTCCAGGAGGACCGGAGCGTCCATACCCTCATACGGCACCGGGCCATCAGTTTCCTGGAAGGGGAAATCGTTAAGGTTTAAAAGCAGGGGCTGTCCCGGGTTTACCGGCGCAGCCCCTTCCTGTCACATATGTCTGAACCGCTGGGAATCAACATATTCGGCGGTATACAGATCCGCCGATGAGTTGAAACTGCGGATCCCGAAGAGCCACCCCTTGGCCATCAGGCGGCAGAATTTTTGACATCCCCGATTATTTCGGGCAAGCCGGCTTTTGCAGATGCGGTCTATGAGCTTTTTCATAGTGCCCTCCTTGGATTGAATAATCGTCCGCGGCTTTTCAAGGGTACCCCCTTTTCTTCAGCCCTATTGGATGATGGCCCATCCTGTCACATCGGTGAAAACGTTCCTAGTGAGTTTATTTTTATAATCGATTAATACACAAAAGTTGTTTCTTCATAAAAGATTATAATTGTACTTTACCTATGTGTTTTTTCCGGATTAACCCTTATAATAGAAAAAGGAGGAATCCCATGGAATATAAAATTGTATCCCCCGATGAAAATAACAGGGATAGGTTTTGTGTCTGCCTGGAGGATTGGTCCGCCGAGATGGCCGAAGCGGGGGACGGAAGAAGCCGCTGGTACGAACGGATGAAGGACCGGGGTCTGGGGGCTAAGATGGTGGAGGACGGGGACGGGACCCTGGCCGGCATGATCCAGTACCTGCCCGCCGACTATGCCCCCGTGAGCGGGGGGAACTACTACTTCATCTACTGCATCTGGGTCCACGGGCACAGGCAGGGCATAGGCGACAGGAGGGGCCGGGGCATGGGGCAGGCCCTGCTGAGGGCGGCGGAGGAGGATGTCCGTTCCCGGGGCGCCTCGGGACTGGCCGCCTGGGGATTGTCCCTGCCCTTCTGGATGAGGGCTTCCTGGTTCCGGAAGCAGGGATACCGCACCGTGCAGAGGGAGGGGATGCGGGAGCTTCTCTGGAAGCCCTTCGCCGAGGGCGCCGAAGAGCCCCGGTGGCTCGAAAAGTCTCCTCTCCCCGAAGAGATGACCGGGACCGGCGGACCGGTGAGGATCCACTCCTTCGTAAACGGTATCTGCCCCGTCTCCAATCTGGCCAATGTCCGGGCTGCCGCGGTGGCTTCCCGGTGGGGCGACCGGGTGGAATTCGGAGAGACGGACACCCTGGAGCCGAAGATCCTCCGGCGATGGGGGAGGGACAACGCCCTTTACGTCAACGGCAGGGAGTTGACCATAGGCCCTCCGATCACGGAAAAAAAGATAGACCGGGCCGTCCGGAAGGAATTGAGGAAGAATAAACGGTTCTAAGCAAAATATCCCGCCCTGTCCGCTGGACCTATCGGGGAAAGGGGCTTAATATACCCCCTATGACTGAAAAAATGGGGACCCTGAATCCTGTCCGGATCATCCGGGAGGACGCCGATTTCTTTAAGCCTCTCATCTCCCTGGCCCTGCCCATCGCCCTGCAGAATCTGGTCGCCACGGCTTTGAACATGCTGGACACCTTCATGATCGGACAGCTGGGCGAAGAGGCTATCGCCGCGGTGGCCCTCTCCAACCAGATCTTTTTCCTGCAGATGCTGACCCTTTTCGGAATCTCCAGCGGATCCGCCGTTTTCACCTCCCAGTTCTGGGGAAAGAAGGATATGGTGGGGCTGCAGCAGACTGCGGGCATGGCCCTGATCCTCGGGGTCATTTCATCGGGCCTCTTCACTCTGGCGGCCCAGCTCTTCCCCGGGGAGATTCTCTCCCTCTTCTCGAAGGACAGGGAGGTGATACGCCTGGCCGTGCCCTATCTGCGCATCACTTCGGCCAGCTATATGTTCACCGCCGTCTCCATCATCACCTCCGGCGTCCTGCGGACCACGGGCATCGCCAAGCTGCCCCTCTTCGTCTCCACCGGGGCCATCTCCCTGAACGCCCTGTTCAACTACCTGCTCATCTTCGGGAAGATGGGATTCCCCCGTTTGGGAACCTCCGGCGCGGCCATCGCCACCTCCCTGGCACGCATCATGGAAATGGCCGTCCTCCTGGCCCTCGTCTACAGCAGAAAGTATCCCGCCGCCTTCCACCCCCGGCAGATGGCGGGGATGACCGGGGTCTTCCTGAGGAAATATTTCCACCGCCTCTACCCGGTCCTTCTCAATGAGATAGGATGGTCGTCGGGCATGACCATGTT
Organism: Spirochaetaceae bacterium; assembly: GCA_003246505.1. GTDB lineage: Bacteria > Spirochaetota > Spirochaetia > DSM-2461 > DSM-2461 > SZUA-368. Next base: position 8,941 of record QKAI01000260.1, read on the forward strand.
CACCCTGGTGTACGCCCGCATGGGAACGGACATCCTGGCGGGCTACAACATCACCAATACGGTGGTGCAGTTCTCCTTCGTTTTCTTCATGGGCACAGGGAACGCCAGCGCGGTCGTGCTGGGCAATATGATCGGAAGGGGCTCCCCCCGGGAGGACCTCCAGCGGCGCAGCCGCAAGCTGCTCTACCTCTCCCCCCTCCTGGCCCTGGGCTTCACCGCCTTCGTCTTTCTCCTCGCCCCCTACGTGCCCCTCCTCTTCCGGGTCTCCCCGGACGTCCGCCGCCTGGTGACTTCCTTCATGATGATCGTCTGCCCAATCATCCTGGTCAAGGTGTCGAACATGCATATCATAGTGGGGATACTCCGGAGCGGGGGGGATACCCATGTCTGCGCCGCCCTGGAGCTGATACCCCTCTGGTTCATCGCCATCCCCGCCATGGCCGTGACCGGCCTGGTCCTCCACTGGAACCCCCTGCTCGTCTATCTGGTTTCCATGAGCGAGGAGTTTATGAAGTATATCCTGGGCTTGATCCGGGTTTTTTCGGGAAAGTGGATTCATAATCTGACATAGGGGAGGTCATTATGAAAACGGACAGGGCGGTCTTGGGAATAATCGACGGGGCGTATTTGATGCTCCTCCTTCTCTTTCCCCTCCTCTCCCTCCTGCCTCCCCCCCTCTTCTTCAGCGAAGACGCCCGGCACAGCCTGATCCTGACCGGGGTGATAAATATAATCACCTTTCCCGTCTTTTACGGGCTGAAGCGCCTCCGCCGGGACAGCCCGGGGAGAGGGGAATTGAACCGGGGCATGGGACTCTTCATCCTTTATAATGCTATACCCCCCCTTTTTCTCATCTCTTCCCTCCCTTTCCGCCTTTTCTGTGCCATTATTATCATTCTCGTCTTCGCGGGTATCGCAAGGACGCCCGTTCCGCCCTGTC
>QKAI01000363.1 GCA_003246505.1 Spirochaetaceae bacterium
GTCTATACCCTGTGCGGAGATAAGGACCGTCCCCGGCGCATGGTGGGGATTATGCGGGAGATGATCGAGGACTCCTGGCGGGGATAAATAGAAAAATGAGTTGACAGACTAACCCAGTGTATCTAGACTGTAATATATAAAAAAAACGGGGGAAACAATGTCCGGAAGCAATACTCAGGTTCTTTTTGAATCACAGGATCATAAATATATCTGGCTCGGTGCCGACGAGGTGGAAGAGAAGGGGGTTATCAGGACCAACCAGTATCTTATCATCCACAAGGGGAAGGGCATTCTTCTGGATCCGGGCGGACTCCACCTCTTCTCCCGTGTCGTTTCCGCCGTGAGCCAGCACATCTCCCTGGACAATATAGAGGCCATCTTCTACTCCCATCAGGATCCGGACGTTTCCTCCGGCATAGCCCTCTGGCTGGGCATATGCAACGCCCGCATCTATATCTCCCAGCTCTGGACGCGCTTTCTGCCCCACTTCGGCCTCTTCGACTCCGAAAGGATCATTTCCCTCTCCGAGGAGAAGCTGAACCTGGACCTGGGGGGATACGCTTTCAAGGTCATCCCCTCCCATTTCATGCACTCCGTGGGCTGCTACTCCCTCTTCGACCCCCTGTCCTCCATTCTTTTTACCGGGGATATCGGGGCCGCGGATATGGCCTACGACGGGAATACCCTCTTCGCCGATAATTTCGAAGCCCATAAGGGTTCCCTTGTGGGCTTCCACAAGCGCTACATGAACAGCCGCAAGGTATGCGCCCGGTGGGTCAGCATGGTCAGGCCCCTGGAACCGACCCTGATAGCCCCCCAGCACGGTCCTCTTTTCCGTAAGGACAGCCTTCGCAGTTTCCTTACCTGGCTTGAGAATCTGGAGTGCGGAACCGATCTTCTCGATACCTTTTACGGGCGGAACTGAGCATGACCCAGAGTGAATTGAAAGTCCTCCTGGACCGGTTTGTCGTCGGATTCAACAAGGGGCAGGTTCTGAATACGGTGACCGGCTCATCCATGAAAATTCTCAGGGCCAACATGGACCATGTCTCCGAAGCCCTGGATAGCGTTCTTTCCGCGGTGGAGGAGATCAACGCCACCGCCCAGTCCTCATCGGGCAATACGGCCATGATCGAGAAATCCATGGCCAAACTGGTGGACCGGACGAGCGAAATCAGCGGGAAGATCGATTCCACGACCCATAATCTGGAGGAGACCCGAACCCGGGCCGGAGGGATCCGGGACGGATTTACCGTTCTCAAGGAACGGTCGGAAAGCATCCGGGCCATTTCCACGGATATCCAGGATGTGGCGGAGGAAACCAATGTACTGGCCATAAACGCTTCCATAGAAGCGGCCCGGGCGGGAGAAGCGGGCAGGGGATTCCGCATCGTCGCGGGGGAGGTCCGGAATCTGGCCCAGAAAACCCATAACTTTGCCGATCAGATTACCCGGGACATGGGAGATTTTCTCTCCACCCTGCAGAACATGAATCACGAGCTGGAGCAGTTCATGAAGAACATGAGCGGTTTCTCCCAGGCCCTGGAAGAGGTCCAGACCGTTTTCATCTCCAACAAGGAGGTCGCCGACGACACGGCGGGGCAGGTCGCTGAGATCGTGGTGTCCATTCAGGAACAGAGCCAGGCCCTGGAACTGGGCATGAAGGCCCTCATCGATGTGGACAACCTGGTCAAGGATTCCAACATCATGACCGAGGTTCTTAACAAGAGCCATACGGCTCTTGACGATCTTCTCAAATAAACGGTAAAGGCCCGCGGGCGATCAGTCGGCGGGCTGCTCTTCCCCTTTCAGACTGTCAATGCCGTATCTCCTGGCTTTGCCCCTCTGAAAAAAGGGAAGTTCTCCTATGGCCTTTTTCTCTTCGATGCTGCCCATGACCTTTTCTGACAAAACCCGGTAGGCCTTGGGGTAAAGATAGGAGTAGGGGCTGGTTTCGTATTTATTCAGGATGGCTTTGAAGTAGGTTTCCGCCTGGTCGTAATTCTTTTTCTGATAGAAGATATAGGCCCTTTCATATTCCGCCGCAATGCCCTTGGTGGCATTCTGAGGATAGCGGAGCAGATAAACTTCATAATAGAAGAGTGATTCGGAAAGTTCGTTCCTGTCAGCGGCCTGCTGGGCTTTGGTAAAAAACTGTTCCTCGGTCCAGTCCTCGCTCAGGTTCGTATTGTAGGTGGCGCAGGAAGCAAGGGTGAGTAACAGGGCCGCCGTTAGTAAGATGTTTTTAACCATGCAAATCCTCATATCCGTTTCTCCGGGTATTCTAAACCAAAGGAAGAATTACTTCAAGCTGGTCCGGAATCGGAAAAAGGGATAGAGAATCTGTCCGTATGAATAGTCAATAGCTCTCTGCGTACAATTCGTCCTTGATGGGCAGAGTTTTTTTCAGGTCCTTGATGAACGCCTTGGCATCACCCATGGGCTCATAGGAGTCGCAGGTATCAAGACTTCGGCGGGCTACGGTGAAATACTTGTAGAATTTCTCCTCCCCCAGTTTCTTTTTCCACATTCCCGCCGCGCACCGCACCCTCAGCTGGTACTGGCTGGAGCCCGACGGCGTCCTGAGCAGTTTGCAG
>QKAI01000068.1 GCA_003246505.1 Spirochaetaceae bacterium
CTACGAAGAGGCCCTGGCGGAAAAGCTCCGCCGGGCCGGCCTGGACATTACCGGGGAGGCAGTGGTGTTGGATGTTCCGGAGAAAATCTCCTTCGAAGTGAATCTTCCCGTCCTCAAGGAGGGGCGCTTCGTCCCCTTCACCTCCCTGGGAACCCTTTTCAGCACCGCGGACCCGGAGAATCTCACCGGGGTGCTCCGCAAGGTGCGCCTGCTCCTGCCCCTGGAGAAAACCGGGGGCCTAGAACCGGAACAGGTCGTCCAGATCTCCCAGATCTAGGGCGGGGGCTTCGCCGGCCTGCCCCTCCCCGCTCCTGGCTTTAAGGGGGAGATACTCGTTGTTGTAGCTCTCGGCCAGGCGGAAGACATCGTCCCGACTATAATTTTCGGGGATGGCCACCTCCAGATTGTAGTTCTCCTCGTTCATCCCCTTGAACATGATGTTGATGGGATCGGTGACGTTTATGGCGAAGTGGGTGCTGTAGGTTATCATGAGAACTAGTATGACCAGGATGATCTCCCCGAAAACCACAAGGCTGTTCCAGGCGTCGGTCACATGGACCGGCTTGAGGTCGTAGTAGAAGGCGAAATCCCCCGATTTTACGTAGGCGTAGTCGTTAAAGCCGTACTCCCTCTGGTAATAATCCTGATCGTAGCGGCTGTAGAGGTCCCGGCCGTCCCTTTTGATGATGAGGAAGTCGGTCTGGCTGTCGCAGAACTGCTTCAGTTCCGCCGGGTTTTCCATCAGTTCCCCGTGGGCGGCCAGATAGAGCATGGTCTCCTTCTGCCGCTCCTCGAAGCGGGTGGAGAGGTCATCCATATAGAAAAAGGAGACCAGGAATGACATGAGGGTCAGGGCCAGGATGATGGAGGTCACCACGGTGGTGACGATGCGGGAGGTATGCCTCTGGGCCATGACCGAATCGGCGTATTTGATATGCTTGAAGATCTTCAGCACCCGCAGGATCCGGAGCAGCCGGGCGATGCGGATGGATTTCACCACCTTGAGGATATTCAGGACACCGCCGAAGCCGCTCACCACGGTGCCCGTGAGGAGGGCGAACAGGTCCGGGGTGGAGCTGAAGAGAAGGAGTGGGATGGAGACGATGAGGTCCACCCATCCCTGGCTGTAGAGGAAATACTTTCTGACCTCTCCCTTTCCCCGGTAGAGGGCGCCGAAAAAGCGTATGAGGAATTCCAGGGTGAAGAAGAGGTCGAAGCAGAAGGCGGAGTAGATCATGACCCTTCTGAAGGACCACTCCCAGTCGGCCACCACCGCCAGATCGGCAAGGAAAGTCTGCACCAGGACGAGGAAGATGGCGAGCATCACGAGATTTTCCCAGAATTGATTGAATCGGTTCTTCATACTACCACCCCAGCTCCGCCGCTATGTTATAGAGTTCCATGAGCATATCCATATCGTACCCGTAGAACCGGTAATTCTTCCGGGCGATGCTGAACCAGCTCTTGTCGGAGGTCTCCGCCCCCCGGTCTATCTTCTGGTCCGGATTCCAGTTCTGGGACCGCCTGGTGAAGATGGTGGCCAGCCTTGAGGTGGCCGGCTTATCCCTGAACTCCTGAAAGGAGACGCTGGCCATGACGATGTCCCTCAGGATCTCCTCGGGAATCGTTTTGTATTTTTCGCTCAGACGGCGGATGATCTGGTGGGCATAGTTAAGGGAGATGGATCCCTTGACAAGTTCCCCCGTGTTTTCCATGAAGGTGTAGATGACCGGCGTCAGGAGGGACGTCAGCTTGACGTAGTCGATGATATTCTCGGGCACCTCCTTGAAACGCTGCACCATGCGGATTTCAAAGGATATGTACTTCTGCCTCTGAACGATCTGGGGCACGTAGCGGTTCAGAAAGGGGGATTCGCACAGGGTCTGCACCGGAATGAGAGCCTCCCGGGCGTCATCGGAATTGAGAAGGGCCGTGAAGATGCCGTTCAGACCCTCCCGGATGGCAGTGGTATTGATATTGTTGTCTCCCACGGCGCAGATGAGGGCCGTGGATTTGAGGGATTCGTCAATGAACTGTTTCAGGGGAGGCAGAAAGGACCGGTTCGTCATTTCCCGAAGGGTCTGGGCCAGAATCCCGTTGATCTCCCAGGGGTTCTTCCCCGGGAAAAACGCGGGAGAGGAGAGAGTGGGAAAGAGCTGGGATTCGTTCATTTTGAGAAAATTACGAATCTGCTGTTCCTTTTTGAGGGGAGTCAGCCCCTGAAGGGCCGGATTGGACATGAGCCTGGTAATAAACTGCTCCGCCTTCTCCCTTTGTATGCTGCTTTTCTCATCCATTCTATCACCCGATAAACCTTGATTTTTCACTCCGGTTCATGTAAATAATAATACATAGTGAAAATAAAAGCACACATTTTTTCTTCGGCCCTGTTTTTTTTCCTCCTCCTCCTGTCCCTTCCCGTTTCCGCCGAGGACGATGAGGCCCCCTCCACCCTGTGGACCTATCAGCTGGGGGACAGCAATGTGGACTTTTTCTGGGACGGGTACTGGCGCTTTCACTTCTCCTCCGGGCTGGCCCTGGGAGCGAAGGACAGCTTTTCCGACTATACCACCCCCTTCAAATTCAGCCAGACACC
>QKAI01000534.1 GCA_003246505.1 Spirochaetaceae bacterium
GTTGATCCCCGTGAGGTTGAAAATATCGATGTAGGTGGTTTTCTTGTAGCCCTGTCTGTAAAAAAGCTCCCGGTAGGCATGGAGAATCCGTTCTTTCGTGGTGATTCCTGTCTCATTCCTGGCCATAGTCGGGCTGACGGACTTCCTTTCAGTGGGCTGGGGAAAGCATAGCAGATTGCCGCCGGAAAGACAATGTGAGGCCGGGGGGCGTTCCGGGGGGAAAGCGCTTCCGGGAAGGGGGGCCTTTCTCACCGAAAGCCGGCGGTCGCCGGCAAAAAAAAGGGGCTGCCGCAGATGCGGCAGCCCCGGTTTGAATCTCAGATACCGGACTGTTGGTCCGGCGGTGAGGACCTAGAACAGGTCGCCCATCTTCTTGAAGAATTCCCACCGGCGCTTGGCGTCGGCTTCGGCGGAGGCAAAGAGCTCTTCCGCGTGGTCGGGATTGGTCTTGTAGAGGGCGGTGTAACGGGCCTCGCTCTTGATGAAGTCCTGGAAGCTCAGGGTGGGATCCTTGGCGTCCCAGCTGAACCTCTTTCCCTCTTCCGCGGCAGGGTTGAACCGGTACAGGGGATAGTAGCCGGACTCGACGGCCCGCTTCTCCTCCGTCTGGGTCTTGGCCATGTCGATACCGTGGTTGATACAGGGGGCGTAGGCCATGATGATGGAGGGGCCGTTCCAGGCTTCCGCTTCCTGGAAAGCCTTCATGGTCTGGTTCCGGTTGGCACCCATGGCGATGGAAGCCACGTACACGTAGCCGTAGCTCATGCACATGAATCCCAGGTTCTTCTTGCCCAGGGCCTTTCCTGCCTTGGCGAAGGCCGCCACGGCGCCGATGGGGGTGGACTTGGAAGCCTGACCGCCGGTATTGGAGTATACCTCGGTGTCCAGCACCAGAATGTTCACGTTTTTACCGCTGGCAACCACGTGGTCCACTCCGCCGTATCCGATGTCGTAGGCCCATCCGTCACCGCCGAAGATCCAGACGCTCTTGTCGGTGAAGTAGTCGCTCAGTTCCATCACCTTGGCCAGGGCGGCCTTGGTCTCTCCGGAGGCCTTGGCAACCGCATCGGGCAGAAGGGCTTTCACCTTGTCCTGGGCTTCCAGGGCGTCGGCGCCCTTGCTGTCCCAGAGTTCCATGGATTTCTTCAGGGCGGCGGTCAGATCCGGGGTGGTGCCGGCAGTCAGAACCCGGTCCACATTCATCTGCAGCTGGGATCTGTTGGCATCCACGGCCAGTCTCATACCGAAACCGTATTCCGCATTGTCTTCAAACAGGGAGTTTCCCCAGGCGGGTCCCCGGCCGTTATCGTCCTTGGCATAGGGCACGGTGGGGAAGGTTCCGCCGTAGATGGAGGAACATCCGGTGGCGTTGGCGATGATCATCCTTTCGCCGAAGAGCTGGGTAGCCAGCTTGATGTAAGGAGTCTCTCCGCAGCCCGCACAGGCGCCGGAGAACTCGAAAAGGGGCTTCTTGAACTGGGCACCCTTGACGGTGGACTCGCTGACGCCGTCCAGCACGTTGTTGGGCAGATTTTCAAAGAAGGCGGCCTTTTCGGTCTCGCCCTTTCCTCTTTCGATCTCCAGGGTGGAGAACTGAAGAGCCTTGGTCTTGGCGGGGCAGACGTCTACGCAGACACCGCATCCGGTACAGTCTTCGATGTACACCTGGATCCGGAACTGCAGATCCTTGTCGTTCTTGGTGGAAGACTTGAGAACGGTGAATCCCTCGGGAGCGTTCTTCAGGTAGGAGGGCTCAATCTGCTTGGCCCGGATAACCGCGTGGGGACAGGCCATGACGCACTGGTTGCACTGAATACAGTTGTCATGGAGCCACATGGGAGTCCGGGGGGCGATGCCCCGCTTTTCCAGCCGGGAGGTAGCGGTGGGGATTACCCCGTCAAAGGACATCTGGGAAACAGTGATTTCGTCCCCTTTCAGATGCATGCACTTCTCGATGATGGTTTTGGCAAAATTGTCGGCATCATCGGCGATGAGTTTCTTGGGAACATAGGACTCGGTGATGGAGGCGGGAACGTTCACCTGCTCCAGGGCGGCGGAGGCGGCGTCCACGCACTGCCAGTTCATCTTGACCACTTCTTCTCCCTTCAGGGAGTAGGCTTTTTTGATGGATTTCTTGATGAGCTCGATGGCTTCGGCTTCCGGAAGGATTCCGGAGATCTTGAAGAACACGGTCTGCATGACCGTGTTGATCCGGTTGCCCATCCCAACCTTCTCGGCGATCTTCAGGGCGTCGATGTTGTAGAATTTGATCTTCCGATCGATGATGATCTGCTGATCCTCTCTGGTCAGGTGGTTGAAAACCTCGGAGGTGGGGATTTCGGAGTTCAGGAGGAATACGCCGCCGTCCTTCAGGGGACCGAGCATGTCGTACCGGCCCAGGTAGGCAGGGTTGTGGCAGGCCACGAAGTCGGCGCTGTCGATCAGCCAGGGCATGTTCACCGAGCTCTTGCCGAACCGCAGGTGGCTGGTGGTGATACCGCCGGACTTCTTGGAGTCGTAGACGAAGTAGGCCTGGGCGTTCATGTCGGTGTTCTCACCGATGATCTTGATGCTGTTCTTGTTGGCGCCTAC
>QKAI01000197.1 GCA_003246505.1 Spirochaetaceae bacterium
GGAAAATTCTCCATTTCGCGATCCCGAATTCGGGGGGATAATCTCCCTATCCTCTCTGAAAAAAAGAATAAGGAGTGTGCGATTTTGGGAGAAACAATCCTCTCCATGAGACAAATTGACAAGCGCTTTTCCGGCGTCCACGCCCTGAAGGGCGTCGATTTCGAGCTGCGCGCCGGAGAGATCCATGCCCTGGTCGGCGAGAACGGGGCGGGGAAGTCCACTCTGATGAAGGCCCTTACCGGCATTTTTCCCAAGGACTCCGGCGAAATCCACTATCTGGGCAAACTCTACAGCCCCCGGGGCCCCAAGGAGGCCCTGAGCCGGGGCATCGGCATCATCCATCAGGAGCTGAACATGATGGAGCATCTGACCGTGGCCCAGAACATCTTCATAGGCCGGGAGTCGACAAAGGGTCTCTTCCTTGACGACAAAGAGCTGAACCGGAGGGCTGAAACGCTCCTGGCCCGCCTGAACATGAACATCGATCCCAGGGAAACCCTGGGACGGCTCACCGTGGGGAAGCAGCAGATGGTGGAGATCGCCAAGGCCGTCTCCCACAACCTGAAGATCCTCATCCTGGACGAGCCCACCGCGGCCCTGACCGAAACGGAAATCAACGAGCTTTTCGCCATCATGCGCGATCTGGCCACTAAAGGGGTGGGCATGATCTACATCTCCCACCGGATGGACGAGATCGGCCAGATCACCGACCGGATCACGGTCATGCGGGACGGGGAGAACGCGGGGAACGGGGAAACGAAGAACCTGACCAAGGAAGACATCATCAACATGATGGTGGGACGGGTCATCTACGAAGAGCCCAAGGCGAAGAGCAACGTGGCCCCGGGAGCGGAAGTGGTCCTGCGGGTGAAGAACCTGAGCGCGGGGAGGATGGTTAAGGACGTCTCCTTTGAGCTGCGCAAGGGGGAGATCCTGGGATTCGCCGGCCTGATGGGCGCGGGGCGGACCGAAACGGCCCGGGCCCTCTTCGGGGCGGATCCGGTGGAGACGGGCTACGTGGAGATCCACGGGAAGCCTGTTAAGATCTCCTCCCCCATGGACGCGGTGCGCCACGGCATCGGCTACCTTTCCGAGGACAGGAAGCGCTATGGCCTGGCCGTGGGGCTGAGCGTTACGGAAAATGCGATCCTCGCCTCCTACGACGACTACGAGAAGGGCGCCTTCATCCACAGGAAGGAAGTGGCGGACATAACGGAAAAGTACGTGGACACCCTCAAGATCAAGACCCCCTCCGTGGATCAGCTTCTCAAGAACCTGTCCGGGGGCAACCAGCAGAAGGTGGTCATTGCCAAGTGGCTTATCAAGAACAGCGAAATCCTGATTTTCGACGAGCCGACCCGGGGTATCGACGTGGGCGCCAAGAGCGAAATCTACACCCTGATGAATTCCCTGGTGAAAGAGGGTAAATCGATCATTATGATATCTTCCGAACTGCCCGAGGTCCTGCGCATGAGCGACCGGGTTCTGGTCATGTGCGAAGGCCGGATCACCGGGGAGCTGGACATACAGGACGCCAGCCAGGAAGAGATTATGAAATACGCAACGAAGAGGGATTAAAGAGATATGAGCAGTCTTAACGAAAAGAGCATGGGCGAGAAGATAAAGGAGATCGGGCTTCAGAAGTTTCTGGCTCCCGCGGCCCTGGTGATCCTTTATGTTTTCTTTGGAATCTTCGGGAGAAACTTTTTCTCCTACACAACGCTGATCAACATTCTGGATTCCTCCTACTACATCGGCTTCATAGCCATCGGGGTGACCTTCGTCATCATCACAGGGGGCATCGACCTCTCCGTGGGCACGGTCATGATGTGCGCCGCCATCATCGGGGGCACCGCCTACAAGACCTGGGGCTGGCCCATGTGGCTCGCCCTGGTCCTGATCATGGTCATCGCCACGGGGTTCGGCTTCTTTAACGGCCTCATGGTCTCCCGGCTGAATCTTCCCCCCTTCATCGCCACCCTGGGCACGATGATGATCTCCATGGGCGTGGGCTCCATCGTTTCCAACGTGAGAAGCGCCACCTTTCCCACCCGGGCCAACGAGGACGGCTGGTTCAAGGACATCTTCAAGGTGATCACCGACAAGGGGGACATCCCCACGGGGGCCCTGGTCCTCTTCGGCACCGCGTTCATCGCCTTCATCATCCTGACGAAGACCAAGATGGGGCGCTACATCTTCGCCGTGGGCAGCAACAAGGAAGCGGCCCGTCTTTCCGGGGTCAACGTGAAGAAATGGGAGATGATGGCCTATGTGGTATCCGGCGTCTGCGCCGGTATCGGGGGCATCGCCTTCGCCGCGGTCTACACCACGGTCATGCCCGCCCAGGGCCAGGGCTTCGAGCTCTACGCCATCGCCGGCGCGGTTATCGGGGGAACCTCCCTTTCAGGGGGCATCGGCTCGGTCTTCGGCACCATGATCGGCGTTTACATCATGAGCGTGCTCCGGACCGGCCTCCCCTCCATGGACCTGCAGGCCCATTACCAGACCTTCTTCACCGGCGTGGTCGTCATCGGGGCGGTGCTGCTGGACATCTACCGGAACAAGAAGGCGTCGGAAGTGCGGATTCCCGC
>QKAI01000547.1 GCA_003246505.1 Spirochaetaceae bacterium
ACGGAGAGGCGCCGGACACCCTTGAGGATTTCGTACTGGAAGACCGGATGACCCGGGAATACGATCGGGAAGCGAGGACCCTTACCTATATCCGGGCCATCCCTCAGCTGGACATAAAAAATACCCAGTTCTTCTCCTTCCAGGAAGAGAAGCCCCCGAAGATGACCTTTACCCTCGCCCTGCCCGAATCGCTCCTGGGTCGGTTCGAAATTCTCAACACCGCCGAAGATGAGGACAACTGGATAATACTCTATCTGCTGATGGCGGATTTCTGGTACAAACAGGACAGCCAGGTCCGTATGAACGTGATCATCCTGGCCTACTGCGTCCCCCTTATCCTGGGCGCTTTCATTCTCAGTTCCAGCCTCATCTTCCACCGATTCATGAAAAGCCAGAGGCAGCTGAATGAGCAGAAGAACCTGGTACTGCTGGGAACGGCGGTGCGGACCATCTCCCACGAGATGAAAAATCCCCTGGCCACGATTTTTCTCCAGCTCCCCCTTATCAACAGGATAACCGGAGGCGCGGTGGAGAGGGAGACGGGGATCATTTCCTCTGAGGTGGAGCGTCTGAACGCCCTCATCACCTGGATATCGGATTTCCTCAAGGAGCCTGAAGGCGTTATAAGAGAACTGGACCTCACCGAAGAAACGGCCCGGGCCCGGGAGCGCTTCCCCGCCGAACTCAACTGGTTTCTTCCCGATGAGCCCTTGCGGGTGGCCATGGATCCGGAACGGTTCCGTACCGTATTGGACAATCTGATCAACAACGCCCTGGAGAGCGGGTCACCTCCGGCCAGGATAGGCATATCCCTGGGAAAAGGTATCCAGGAGGTGTTTCTTTCCGTGACAGACAGGGGGAAGGGCATCTCCGAAGAGGAGAAGAGGAAGATCTTCGACCCCTTCTATACAAGCAAGTCCCGGGGATCCGGAGTGGGGCTGGCCGTGACCCGCCGCTTTGTGGAGGGAGTGGGAGGACAGATCCGGCTCCATTCGCAGGTGGGGATGGGAACTGAGATCACGGTGATTCTGAAGAGGATAAAATGAAAATACTCATAGTGGACGACGAAGAAAACATCCGGGAGACACTCAAGAAGATCCTGGTGTTGGACGGATTCCAGGTGGGGTGCGCCGAAAACGGTCTTTCCGCCCAGAGAATGATCGGGGAGAGCTACTACGACCTGGCCGTGGTGGATCTGAAAATGCCCGGCATGGACGGGATGGAACTCCTGGAATGGATCGGGGATGAGGGGATCCCCCTGCCGGTGATCATGATTTCCGCCCACGGCCAGATCAACGACGCTGTCCGGGCCATGAAGGCGGGGGCGGCGGATTTCATAACCAAGCCCTTTAACATGGACGAACTCTCCCTGCGCATCGGGCGCCTGTCGGAAATCCGCCGGGGGCGGGAACTCCTGGAGGAGGAGATATCCCGGGACGAGGAGAATTACATCTGCTACTCCCCGGGAATGAAAAAGCTGGAACAGCTCCTGGAACGGGCCGCCCGGACCCCCTCCAACATCCTGATAACCGGAGAGAGCGGCTCGGGAAAGGAGGTGACCGCCAATCATATCCACAAACTCTCCGCCGTATCCCGGGGCCCCTTCGTCCCCATCAACATCGGGGGGGTGCCGGAGAACCTCCTGGAAAGCGAGCTCTTCGGTTATGAGAAGGGAGCCTTTACCGGAGCGGACAGCCGCAAACTGGGTCTCTTCGAAACCGCCGTGGGGGGAACCCTCTTTCTTGATGAGATAGGCGAAATGCCCCCCGCCCTTCAGGTGAAACTGCTCCGGGTCCTCCAGGAGCGGAAGGTGCGCCGCCTGGGAGGTATCAAGGATATCCCCATAAACGTACGAATCATCGCCGCCACGAACCGTGATCTGGAAAGGGATGTGAAAGAGGAGCGCTTCCGGGAGGATCTCTATTACCGCCTTAACGTGGTCCGCCTGGCCCTCCCCCCCCTGCGGGAGAGGCGGGAGGATCTGATTCCCCTGGCTGCCTTGATTATAAGAAAACTGAACAGGAAGATGGGGCGAACCGTCAAGGACCTGAGCCCGGGTGCGGTGGACCGCCTTATTTCCTACTCCTTTCCCGGGAATATCCGGGAACTGGAGAATATTCTGGAAAGAAGCCTTATTTTCTCCGAGGAGGAGATTCTCACCGAGGGCGACCTGGACATACCCGCGGGGAAAATACCCGGCCGGTCGGAGGAATCACGGAGACGGGACTGGGAGGGCCTGACCCTGAGGGAGAGGGAGAAAAAAGCCATTGAAGAAGCATTACACCGCTGGGAGGGGAACCGCACCAGAGCCGCCCAGGAACTGGGTATCTCACGGCGCACCATCATCTATAAGATTCAGGAATACGAGCTGGACGTCTGATGCCCGGGGCAAAAAAAACCCCTCAAGCCGACCGTGGCACATCAGTCGGTCGCTGAGGGCTGCTTCCTTCCGGACCTGACCCGGTTGGGCGATAACCGATTGCACGGGGCCTGAAGGGTTAAGATCGGAGAGGGGGGGATTCGAACCCCCGGTACCTTGCGATACACACGCTTTCCAAGCGTGCTCCTTCGGCCACTCGGACACCTCTCC
>QKAI01000109.1 GCA_003246505.1 Spirochaetaceae bacterium
CCTGGGCCAGATAGGCCTGCAGTCTTAATTCGTCCTTATCCATTTAATTCAAACCTGTCGCTTTCCACGTCATCCAGCTTGGGAAGATCGGCGATGCTCTTCAGACGGAAGAGGCGCAGGAATTCCCTCGTGGTACCGTAAAGAAGGGGCTTTCCGGGAACATCCTTCTTGCCCACTTCCTTTATTAAATTCTTCTTGAGAAGAAGCCTCATCATCCCGTCCACAGACACGCCCCGTATATTCTCTATCTCCGACCGGGTGAGGGGCTGGCTGTAGGCTATTATGGAAAGGGTTTCCAGGGCGGCCCGGGAGAGCTTCTCCTCGTTTTTCTGCCCGTAGTTGTCCCTGAGGGCCTCGCTGAACTCCTCCTTGGGAACCAAGAGGTAACCCCCGTCGATCTCCGCCAGGGAGAGGCCCCTCCCCTCCCCGGCCAGCTCATCCGCATACCGGGCCAGGACCTGTTTCACCACGGCCTTGTCGAAGCCGGTGACCCGGGAGAGATAGTTCATATTCACCGGTTCGTTCTCAAGGAATAGCACCGCCTCCAGAAGGGCCGCCTCCTTTTCAAGACTCATTGTCCCAATCCTCCCCCGGAACCGCCCGTTCCCGGCGGGCCCGTATCTTGATGTCCCCGAACAGCCTGTTCTGATAGATGAGTATCTGCTGGGTCTTTACCGTCTCCAGCACGGCGAGAAAGGTGCAGACGATCTCCAGAAGGGAGTCGGGGTTGATGAGCAGGTCCGTAAAGAGAAACTCCTCCCCCGTCTCCAGAAGCTCCATGATGAGGGTGATCTTCTCATTCACGGTCACCTCTTCGTAAAGATTGACGATCTTCTCCGAGGAGAGATTCTCCATGATGCCGGAGAAGCACTGGAGCAGGTCCCAGACCTCCACTTCCTGCCAGAGGTTGTCCTCGTCCTGGAAGGGCAGGAAGTGCTGCCGCTTTTTCCTCTCTATGACCCAGGTGGTCTCCTTCTCCTTCTCCGCCATGAGGGAGGAGAGCTTCCGGTACTTCTGATACTCTATCAGCTTCTCCACCAGCTCCCGCCGGGGATCGTCCAGCTCGTCCTCGAAATCCACCTCCACCGGCAGCAGCATGCGGGACTTGATATAAAGGAGGGTGGAGGCCATGAGATAGAACTCGGTGATGTTTTCAAGATCCACGGCGGCGGCGTACTTCATATATTCCAGATACTGTTCGGTGATATCGGCGATGGGAATGTCGTATATGTTGACTTCGTTCTTTTTGATAAGAAAGAGGAGAAGGTCCAGGGGGCCCTCGAAAGATTCCAGTTTATACTGATGCTTGTTCTTTTCCTCTTCCATATCGGTTACGGGTTAGTGGTTACGGGTTAGTGGTAAAGGAATCAACCATTAACCACAAACCATCAACCATTAACTAAAGGACCACTCCCTCTGCGTTATCCTTTATAAAGGACTCCTTCATGTCCTTTCGGAAGGCGATGAGTTTCTCCTTCAGCTCCGGATGGGCCAGGGCCATCATCTGGACGGCGAGCATGGCCCCGTTGTAGGAGTTGTTCACCCCCACCGTGGCCACGGGAATGGACTTGGGCATCTGCACGATGGAAAGGAGGGCGTCCATCCCCTCGAAGGCGGCGTTGAGGGGAACCCCCACCACGGGCAGAACGGTTTTGGAAGCGATGACCCCGGGCAGATGGGCCGCAAGGCCCGCCCCGGCCACGATGACCTCCACCCCTTCCTTCTCCATCCGCTCCAGCTCCGCCTCCAGCTTCTCCGGCACCCGGTGGGCGGACAGGACATGGGCCTCATAGGCGACGCCGAAGGCCTCGAAACAGCGGGCGGCGCCCTTCATCTTATCCGTATCGGACTTGCTTCCGAATATAATGGCAGCTTTCATAGAAGAAAAATATATCAGAAAAACCGGTTGAAAGTAACCCCCATCGGGAGTATTTTAGAAGGGGAGGATACCATGGCAAACAAATCGATAAATACCAATCTCATTCTTCAGATCTTCGTGGCTCTGCTGCTTCTCTCCTTCGGGATAGAGGGGCTCACCGGTTACAATTCCACCGGCTCGGAGCTGCTCCGGGGCATCAACAAGATGTTCGGGGGCAGCAACAACCTCCTGCCCCTTATCTTCGCTATTGTGGAGATCGTGGCCGGGGCCCTGCTCATTCTGGAATTCTTCGTTCCCGTCACCACGAAGTTCGTCTTCATAGCCATGATCGTTATCTGTTTCATCTGGCTTTTCTCCATCGTCACGGGCTATTTCACCTCCCGTTTCCTGGAACCGAATTTCATCTCCTGGCTCTCCCAGCTCTCGGTCCAGCTCATCCTGCTGGCCAGTTTCTGGCAGGTGGGCCAGTCCAAGAGATAGGGGACCCCATGTCCCGCATCGCCGTACTGGAAGACTCGGTCGCCCGGAGAATCGCCGCGGGGGAGGTCATCGAACGGCCCGCCTCGGTGGTCCGGGAGCTTCTGGATAACGCCATCGACGCGGGAAGCGGTGAGATCTCCCTCTATCTGGAGGGGGGCGGCATAGACCGCATCCGCATCGTGGACGACGGATCGGGCATGACCGGGGAGGAGCTGGACCTGTGCTGGCTCCCCCACGCCACCAGCAAGATCCGCAGCGTGGACGACCTGATGAGCGTGGGCACCCTGGGATTCCGGGGGGAAGCCCTCTCCAGCGTGGCCGCCTGCGCCCGGATGGAGATCATCTCCTCCACCGGGGACAGGGGATCGGCGGAGCGGCTCCTCATCCAGGGGGGGCGCAAGGTCATACGGGAAGGGGCCACCGGGCGCAAGGGCACCATGATCGACGTGGCGGACCTCTTCTACTCCATTCCGGCCCGGAAGAAGTTCCTCAAGCGAGCCTCCGCCGAGGGGCAGCAGTGCCGCAAGACCTTCCTGGAAAAGGCCCTGCCCTTTCCCGAAGTGGGATTCCGCCTCTTCCAGGAGGGAAGCCTCTCCCTCTATCTGCCCCCTTCGGACCTGAAAAAGCGGGTCCTCTCCGGCTACCCCGGCCTGGGGCCGGATAAGCTCTTCACCCATCTGCACGAAGAGGACGAGGGCTTTTCCGTGGACATAATCGCCGGCGCCCCGGAACTGCACAAAAAGAACCGCCAGCAGATCCACATTTTCGCGAACAACCGGCGCATCGACGAATTCGGCTTTGTCCAGGCGGCGGAGTACGGCTACGACACCTTCCTGCCCGGGGGGCAGTTCCCGGTCTGCTTCGTCTTCATCCACGCCGAGCCCCGGCTGGTGGACTTCAACATCCACCCGGCCAAACGGGAGGCCCGCTTCCGGATGAAGCAGGAGATCCACCACCGCATCGTCATGATGATAAAGGAGCACCTGAATCGGAACCACACCTCCCTGAACCGCCCCGCCCTGGGGGACATAGAGAGGGTTACCGGGCAGCAGGCCTTCTCCTATCCTGCCAAGCAGAGGGAGTTCGAAGCCTTTTCCGAGAGGGAGCGGTCCCGGTTCTCCCTGGAATCGGCCCCTGTGGCCGCCTATGCCCCGGTGAGGGAACTGCCCCGGGAACGGTCCGCCCCCTTTACCGAAGAGAGGGGGAAGGCCGCCCCTTCCCCCCGGGAGGAAAGCTTCCGCTACCTGGGGCAGTTCATGAATCTCTTCCTCCTCATAGAGCGGGGGGAGAAGCTCTATATCATGGATCAGCACGCCGCCCACGAGAGGATACTCTACGAGGAATTCCGCGCCAATCAGGCCCACCCCCAGGAGCTGCTCATCCCCATGCATCTGGAATTGACCGAACCGGAGGAGGAGTGGCTCTCGGCCAATCTTAGCTCCTGGCGGCAGCTGGGATTCGACCTGACCCGGCACGCCCGGGGAGAGTGGACCGTGAACCGGGTCCCCGCCTTCGCCCAGAGGCTGGACGGGGAGATCCTGGAGATCATCCGGGGCCGGGCCGGATCGGGGGACACCCTGGAGAAGAAGCTCTACGCCGCGGCCAGCTGCAAGGCGGCCATCAAGGACGGGGAGGTCCTGGACCGGGAGACTGCGGTACGCCTCATAGATAGGGCCTTCGCCCTCCCCTTTCCCCGCTGCCCCCACGGCCGTCCCCTCTGGTTCGAAATCAGCCGGACCGAGCTCTTCCAGCTCGTGGGCCGTATCGTTTAGCAAAAAAATATTTTTTTCCAGTCCCTAATGATTTTCTAACACAAACAATACAAACTCCCCCTATGTCAGCTGGGGAATAATTCCCTTGTCACCTCGGCATAAGGACAGGATGTAAAAAATATGACCCTAAAGAAAAGCATGAAAGGGGAAATCATGATCCTCGCTCTCATCGGAGAGCTGGACATGTATAACTCCACCGAATTCCGCCAGCAGGTGGACGGGCTCATGGAGAAGTACTCCCCCCGGGGATTACTCATGAATTTCCGGGATCTCACCTATGTGGATTCCAGCGGCATCGGGCTACTTCTCTCCCTCCTCAAGCGGACCAACCGGAACAACTGCCTCACCTGTTTCTGCTACGTCCAGGATCAGGTCATGGAGATCATCAAGCTGACCCGGATCCTGAGCCTCTTCGATATAAGGAGCTCGGAGAAGAAGGCCTTTGACTATCTGGAAAGCCAGATCAGCGGGAAGAAGCATTTTCTGAACGCCCCCATCACCATCAACGAGGACAGCCCCCTCATGAAGAGGGAGGGGATGAAGCATAAAACCATCAACATCGATTTTTCCCGCATCCGCTACATCAGCCATATCATAACCCAGGACGCCCCCCCGGAGATCCGGGAGTACAATCTGCTGGAGCAGCAGATCAGCGAGATCATCAAGAACGCCGTCCGCCACGGGAACAGGAACGACATTTCCAAGTCCCTGAAGATCTGGTGGCACTTCTCCCCCCGTTCCGCCCGGCTGATCGTGGAGGACGAGGGGGAGGGCTTCCACAATCTCGAAGGGTGGATCGGTTTCTACAGGAAGAGGATGGAGTGCTTCTCCCGGGGGGATTTCGAAACCATGACCGACTACCTGAGCTACCGCACCGAGGAGAGCACCGAGGAGGACGGGGGGAACGCCCTCTTCGCCGCGGTGGAGTACTGGAACCGGGGAGTGGTGTTTAACAACAGGAAGAACTGCATCGCCGTGGCCCGGGATTTCAAATGCTGACCGTGCTTGAGAAAATTCCCAACGAGAAACGGCGGAAGCAGACCATAGGCTTTCTGGGCACCGAGTCCTATTACGTGGGGGAGAACACCACCGTGGAGGAACTCATCTCCTCCCTGGAAGAGATGAAGGAAATGTCCATTTACGCCCTGGCCGTGGTGGACCGGGATCTGAGGAACCGGGGCCTGATCGTGGTCAGGGAGCTCTACACCCTGATCAGCCGGCAGTACGGCCGGGCCATCATGGGGAAAAAGCCGGTGACCGATATCATGGACGCCAAATCCCCGGTCTTCAATATCAGCGAGAACATCTTCTCCGTGGGGGACATTCTGGATGAGAAGCTCCGGAACGACGAAATCACCTACTACCTGCTCCAGGATAACGACCGACGGTACAGGGGGATCTTCTCCTCCCGGGACATTCTCATCCACCTGAGCAATATCACCAAGAACGACATGGCCATGGCCCAGTCCATCCAGCGGAAGATCTCCCGGGAGGAAACGAGCATCCACGAGGCCCGTTTCGACCTGGTCGCCTCCACCCAGCCGGTCATGGACGTGGGGGGGGACTGCTACCTGCTCAAGCAGTACCGGGAGAACCGCTGGCTCCTCACGGTCTGCGACGCCTCGGGCAAGGGGATAGCCGCCTCTCTCCTCACCACCACCATCTGGGGCATGATGAGCATCTACGAGTTCTCCGCCGGGGTCCAGCCCTTTCTTAAGAAGGTCAACAACTACCTCTATGACACCCTGGAGTCGGAACGGTTCATTACGGGGATCTTTCTGGATTTCCATACCCGATCGGGGAAGGTCCTGATCTACGACATGGGCCACTCCTACCTCTACATCCACCGCAAGGGCCGGCTCAGGAGAATCCCCCTGACCGGCAACACCCCCATCGGGATCCAGAGCATGGAGAACATTTCCGTGGGGATCCTCAAGCTGGAGGAGAACGACTATCTCTTCGTCCCCACCGACGGACTTCTGGAGCAGTCCGACAGCGGCGGGGCCCTCTACTCCATAAAAAGGGTGGAGAGGATCATCAACAGGAATCTGAATAAGCCGATAGAATCCATAAAAAACGAGATACTCCAGGATTTTACCGATTTCAAGGGGAAGGAGCATGTCCACGACGACGTGACCTTCCTGCTCCTCAAGTATTACGGCAGGGAAGCCACCGACGAGTACGCCTGATCACTCCCTCCGCTGCATCAGATCATGGATGACCCGGCCTATCTGATAATCCCGGTAGGGTTTCTTCAGGAATCCCGCGATGTTCCCGTCCCGGATGCCCTCCTCCTCCCCCTCATTGGAAAATCCCGAAGAGAGGAGCACGGGGCAGTCCCTGCGGATCCCCCGAATCTCCCGGGCCACGTCCCTGCCGTTCATGCCGGGCATGATGAAATCGGTAATCACCAGATCGAAACGCCCCTCCTCCCGCCGGAAAAGCTCCACCGCCTCCGCTCCCCCCGATGCGGAGACCACCTCATAGCCGAGCCCGGTCAGAAGATGCTCCGTGGTCAGGCGGACCAGGGATTCGTCGTCCACCAGGAGGATGCGCCCCCGGCCGCGGTTGTAAACCCCTTCCTCCGCGGCGGAGGGGATGTCGCCGGTACAGGGGAGGTAGACCTGGAAACGGGTGCCCCGGTCCACTTCGCTGAAGACGTCGATCAGGCCGCCGTGCCCCTGGATGATGCCGTATGAGGTGGATAGGCCCAGCCCGGCCCCGTCCCCGAATTTTTTCGTGGTGTAGAAGGGTTCGAAGATTTTGCCGGTCCTGTCCCGGGGTATCCCCACCCCCGTGTCCTCAATCTCCACCAGGCAGTACTCCCCCGGGGGCAGCTCTTCCGGATTCCGCCCCGGGGGGGAGTCTTCAAGAACCACATTGCGCAGCCGGAACGTCAGAACGCCCCCATCGGGCATGGCCTGGTTGGCATTGATCCCCATATTCAGGAAGAGACGCTGCAGCCCACCCCGGTCACCGGAGATGTAGGGATGGTCCGCCCGGTTCTCCATGGTGACCGACACCCGGGAGCCCACGGTCTGCCTGAGAATGGCCACGGCGCCCTCCAGGACCTTGCCCAGGTCCAGGGTTTTGAAGGGCGCCCGGTCGGAACGGCTGAATTCCAGGAGCTTTCTCGTCAGGTCCGCCGCCTGCTCCGACGCCTCGATGATCATGTCCGCGTATTCTATGATCTCCTCCCGGTTGGCCGGATCCTCCAGCCGGATAAGCTGGGAGGCATTCATGATGCCCGCCAGGAGATTGTTGAAATCATGGGCGATGCCCCCGGCCAGAAGGCCCAGGGATTCCAGTTTCTGCTTCTGCTGGATCTCTCCCTGTATCCGGCGCAGCTCGGTGATATTGCTCCCGTAGAGATTCAGATAGTCCTTGCCGGAAATATACACCGCGGCGATCTGGAAAGCCTTGTCGCCCACGGTCTCCTCCAGATAGGCGATGGACTTCTCCCTCAGGGCCGTATCCACCACCTCCCCCACGTGGGGGGGAAGGGCTTTCCCAATGCCGGACTGCCATTTCTGCAACAGGGGGAGGGAGGCATTATTGGCCAGGGAGATGATCCCCCCGGAGGTGACCCGCAGCACCGGGTCGGGATTCTCCCTCATGAACCGGGACAGGTTCTCTATCTGAAGGTTGGACCGGCGGACCCGGGCGTTATGGAAAAAGGAGTAACCTATGATGATAAGGAAGAGGGAGCCCACCAGAAGGTTCCGGCATAGCCGGAAAAGGGTTTTCCTCTGCCAGATGACCGCGGATATCCTGTCATGGTAGGCGGCGGCGGCCCGGTCCACTTCCAGGCTCCTTTCCATGACCTCCTCGACAAAGCCCTCCCTGCGGCCCATCCCGTCGGAAAGAACCCCGAACCGGTTTAAGGCTTCCGACAGCTCCCGCCAGGCCGGGGACTCCCCCGGGATTTTCCCTATAACCGGCTCAAGGCGGAAAGCTTCATAGGCCCGGTTCAATTGCTCCAGTTCCACCCGGATCTCCCCCATGGGCGGCGGCGCTTCCCCCCCGTCGGACAGCAAAAGCTGCAGGAATCCCCGGTCCACCCCTTCCCAGAGAAGGGTGAGATTGTCGTTGCGGGAAGCGAGATCCTCCAGATGAAGGATTCTCAAATTCAGAAAGAGGATGAGGCCCGCCAGCAGAAGACAGAGAAAGACCATGCCCCTATTCAGAAACCGGGAGGTGTTGATGCTGCTTATGTCTTCGGACATGTTGACCCCGATATGGTATCAACTATAATTCACGGAAATGTTTTTTTCAAGTTGCCGGGAAAATCTGTGACAGGGCGGATCACTTTTCTTTGTCACAACCCTTGCATTCTGCCAAAATGAAACTATCATTTAATAATAAACGATGCGCTTTCCCGCCTTTCTGACAAGGGAGCAGCAATGAAAAGAAATATCTGGAAACTAAGAACCCGTATACTGGTCATCATGGCCCTTACCCTCATCCTGGTGATCGGATCTCTCTCCTTTTACAATATTTATAGGGACGTGAAAAAATTCCAGGCCCAGAAGGAGGAGTTCCGCCGGGAAGAGGGGGAGAAAATCAGGCGGAAGATCTCCGACAACGTGGATCTGGCCTATCAGGTACTGGAGACATCCCGGGAGAACAGCCGGGACCGGGACTACCTCATACAGCGTTACGGGCCCTCCCTGGAGAACATGCTCGATCTGGCCTGGAGCAGCATCGACCGGTACAAGGCCCGGGCGGCGGAGGGCCTCATCAGCGATGAACGGGCCCGGCAGCTGGCGGCGGAGGAGATAAGGGTTTTGCGTTTCGACGGGGGCACCGGGTATATCTGGATAAACAACCGGGAAAAACCCTACCCCCGCATGATCATGCATCCCACGTCCCCGGCCCTGGAGGGTACCGTCATGGACGATCCCCGGTACAACTGCGCCTACGGAACCGGCCAGAACATGTTCCAGGCCTTCGTGGAAGCAACCGACCGGGAGGGGGAGGGATTCGTGGATTATCTCTGGCCCAAGCCGACCGAAGGGGGTCTGACCGAGGACAAGCCCAAACTTTCCTATGTGCGCCTGGACCGGGAGTGGGACTGGATCGTGGGGACCGGCGTCTATGTGGACGATGCGGAGCTGGACGCCCGGACCCAGGCGGTGCGCACCATGGAGAGCATGCGCTACGACGCCGGCCTGGGTTACTTCTGGATAAACGACATCCAAAAGCCCTACCCCATGATGATCATGCACCCCACCTCCCCCTCCCTGAACGGGCAATACATGGACGGGGAGAGTTATAACAGGGAAACCGGGACGGGGCGGAATATCTTCCAGCGCTTCGTGGAGATCGCCCTGGACCGGGGGAGCGGCTACATCGATTACAGCTGGCCAAAACCCATGGCCGGCGGTCTGACCGAGGAGATGCCCAAAACCTCCTACGTCCGTTACTTCGAACCCTGGGGCTGGGTGATCGGAACGGGGGTTTATATAGATGAGATCGAAACGGTCCTGCAGGCCCGGGAGCGGGAGATGGCCGGGGAGATCCGCCGGACGATCTGGCTCTCCCTGTACATACTGGCCGGGGCCCTGGGCCTGGGCCTGGTGAGCGCCGTCTATCTGGCCCTCTCCACTACCCGCCCCCTGGGAGGGGAGCCCCACGAGATAGGGGCGATCGCCCGGTCCGTCTCCCAGGGGTATCTGAGGGTGGTGCCCCGGGAGAGGATGTCCC
>QKAI01000430.1 GCA_003246505.1 Spirochaetaceae bacterium
ATACGAAGGTGGTTCTCTGCGGCGATCCCTACCAGATCGACAGCCCCTATCTGGATGCGGAATCCAACGGTCTGAGCTATCTGGTGGAATCTTTCAAGTCGGTGGAACTGGCAGGGCATATCACCCTGTCCCATACGGAGCGGAGCCCACTGGCGGAACTGGCCGCGGAGCTTCTCTGATGGAGAATTTTACGCCCCAGATGCAGGAAGAGATCCATTCTCTCATGGACCGGCTGGGACTGGACGAGAGGGAATCCTACCTTAAGGATCTGGAGAAAGCCTTCCGCCAGTGGAAAAAGGGGACCCTGGGATTTACCGAACTGGACGGGATGCTTCTGGCCTATGGACACAGGAGAAACAGTCTGGTTCACACCGATCCGGTAGTCACCATAGCCGATGCCCTGGCGGAGGGAAAATTGAGCCGGGAAGAGATCTCCGACGGCCTTTACAACCGTATTGAAATCGTCGTCCGTCTCATGAAAAATTAAAAAATGATTGGACAAGCAACAGGCGGATCAACTATACTTGGGGTATGGAAGAAGTAAGATTTTGCGCCTGGTGCGGTAAAATTGTTAATCTTAAATTTCACTACTGTCCCTGGTGCGGGAGAAATCTGTACAAGAGTGAGGATCCGGAAATCACCGTCGACCGGGTCATAAAGAAAATGACCAGAATGCAGACGAACGACAGGCTGGCCACTCTGGAAAAGATTGAAAATCAGCTGGGCGACCTGGAAGAGGAAATAAACGCCATAATCGATAACCGGGTCCCCAACAATTGACCGGTCAAACTTTTTTCATCGAGAAATAGACCGTAAAGTCCGATATTAACGGTAAATGATTACCCTGAAAAAGCATCTGCCCTTTCTTTTTTTACTTCTCACCCTTCCCCTCGCCGGGGATACTCTTTTTTCCGATCCCGATCTGAACGGAGATAATAATCTTCTGTTCCGGGCGGAGCTTACCGATTCCTACGGAATGGGAAATTATCAGGTTCTTCTGAATGCTTCCCTGGATACGAAGAAACCCCGTCTTCTGACCCATTTCCCGGAAAATCATTTCTACAGCTATTCCGGCAGGGAGCTTTTTCTCTGGAACCGGTTCGGCCTCTATTCCAGCGGACGAACCGATCTCTCCCTGCCGGAAAGAATCGATATCTACCCCTCCTTTGAAAAGGGGGACCCGGTGCAGCTGGGAAAACCGGCTCCCCTCAGTATCTCTCCGGACGGACGATTCATCCTTTACTACCGGGAGATAGACTGGTGCACCGGCGATCTTCTTCTCTTTGACAGGGAGAAATCCTACAGCCGCCTGGTGACGTCACCGGTCAACCTGGACTACGACGGACAGAGCATTCGGTGGTCCGGGGATTCCCGTTTCTTCGCCTACGTCAAAGAGGGGAGCCTTTACTATTTCCCTGTTGAAAAATTTCTCGAGGATCGTCTTCCCGGGGAAGAGACGAGGAGACTGGGAAAGGGCGGCGCCGGGAGTTTCAACTGGGGAGAGGATAATACCCTCTATTTCATCGTGGGGGATGAGGTCCTTTCCGTCGATGCCAGCGACATGTTCGCCCTCTCCTTTTATGACAGCCCCCTTCAAATAGGTACCGTGGCGGGGCAGCTGTTCTTTGATTTCAATCCCAATTTCGACAGATTCTGGATCAGCCCCGATAACCGGCATCTCCTGGTGCAGCGTGAAGAGGGCGCCCTCTTTATCGTGGACCTGGAATTTCGTAATTATAACAATTTCGGAGAGATAAAACGATTCCCCTTCCTGGATCTTCCCCCCGGAATGGGCGTAAAGAAGGTTCTGTGGACCGATTCGGGGAAACTGGTCGTGCTCGTGGGCAGCGAATTGCGCCGGGAAGGGGGGAATGAACTGTACGTCTATGATCCCCGAAGCCATATCGATTCCTTTCAGGAGACGAAGCAGCGGAATGTCATCGACATCGCCCTGGATGATACGCAAAAGAAAATTGTCCTGCTCTATCCCGATGAACTGACGGTAAGGGATATGGAGAGATGGACTTTGCTGAGGAGCGCCTCCTCCCGGGGGAATCTCGCCGCTTACTGGGCCGATGATAACAATATCCTCCTTCTGGGGAGAAACCGGGTTTCCCTTTATGATGTTGTCTCCGACAGGAATACCCCCCTGTTCTTTTCCCAGTGCGAGGATTACGGATTCTCCCTGGACGGCAGAATTCAAATCTCATCCCTGGGTGAGAATTACATCCTGAATAGGGAAGGGACTCGGTGGGAGAGCACGGAGGATACTTTCTTTAAGGAAAGGGCCGTTTATAATCAGGATTTCCGTGTTTTTCTCACCGATAACAATCACCCCGTACTTTACAGGAATCTCGTCATGATAAGAAAGGCCGTGGGATTCGGGACGGAACCCCTTTTCAAGGATCTGATGGGGGATGGGGGGGATTTGACCGTTGAAGAGAGTTCCCCCTCCGGATCAACGATTTTCAACAACGGGTCACGTACGAGAAGAAGGGAAGTATCCCTGGTATTCAACGTAACCTCCGGGGTTACGGGATTGATGGATGTCCTCAATGACCTATCCGAATACGGAATCCGGGCAACC
>QKAI01000551.1 GCA_003246505.1 Spirochaetaceae bacterium
TCAAACAGAAGATGATCGACTCCAACAACACCATCCGCTGGGTGCCTGACCATCTGCAGCAGGGCCGTTTCGGCAAGTGGCTGGAGGGGGCCCGGGACTGGGCCATCTCCCGCAACCGCTACTGGGGCAACCCCATTCCCATCTGGGTCTGCCCTGACTGCGGGGAAAAGAAGTGCCTTGGCAGCCGGGCGGAGCTGGAAGAGCTTTCCGGGGTGAAAGTGAACGACCTGCACAAACACTTCGTTGACGAGATCGAAATTCCCTGTTCCTGCGGCGCCAAAATGAAAAGGGTCCCCGAAGTTCTGGACTGCTGGTTCGAATCCGGTGCCATGCCCTATGCCCAGGTCCACTATCCCTTCGAAAACAAGGAGTGGTTCGAGGCCAACTTCCCCGCTAACTTCATCGCCGAAGGTCTGGACCAGACCCGTGGCTGGTTCTATACCCTGACCATCCTGGCCGCGGCCCTCTTTGACGGGCCCGCCTTCCAGAACGTCATCGTGAACGGCCTCATCCTGGCGGAGGACGGGAAGAAGATGTCCAAGTCCCTCCGGAATTTCACGGACCCCCTGACGATCATTAATGAGTTCTCCGCCGACGCCATGCGCCTCTACCTGATGAACTCCCCCGCGGTCAAGGCCGAATCCCTCCGGTTCTCCGACGAGGGCGTCCGGGATGTTCTCAAGGGCATCATCATCCCCCTCTGGAACGCCTACAGCTTTTTCGTCACCTACGCCAATATCGACGGGTGCACCATTACCGGCGCCCCGGAGAATCCGGACAATCCCCTGGACAAGTGGATGATCTCGGAGACGGAAAAACTCGTTGCCAACGCCACGGAACAGCTGGACGCCTATGACCTGCAGAGGACGATCGATCCCATCGTGGCCTTCATCGACTCCCTGAACAACTGGTATATCCGACGATCCCGCCGCCGGTTCTGGAAGAGCGAGAATGACGGGGACAAGGAACAGGCTTACCGGACCCTATGGCATGCCCTGATAACCCTGACCAAGGTGGCCGCCCCCTTCATACCCTTCGTGACCGAAGAGATCTACGGGAACCTTAAAACCGAAGACATGCCCCAATCGGTACACCTTGCCGATTGGCCCGTGGCCGACGAAAGCCGGCGGGATCCGGAGCTGGAACGCAAGATGGAGCTTACCCAGCAGGCCGTGTCCATGGGACGGGCCCTGAGGACCCAGCATAAGCTCAAGACCCGCCAGCCCCTCAAGGCCCTCCATCTGGTGACCCGGGACAGGGCGGAGAAAACGATCCTCTACGAGATGAGCGAGATAATATCCGAAGAGCTGAACGTGAAAGAAGTTATCTTCCGTGATAACGAAGAGGATCTGGTGGAATACAACGCCAAGGCCAATTTCAAGGTCCTGGGCCGGGAATTGGGTAAGGATATGAAAGCCGCCGCCTCCCGCATAGAGCAACTCTCCGTGTCGGAGATTACCCGGCTGATGGAAGGGGCTGTTCTGAGCATTGAATTCGACGGGCAGGAGAAGACGTCCCTGGACCTGAACAGCGAATCCATTGTAGTTCAGAGAACGGAGAAGGAGGGTCTGAAGGTACTGAACGAGGGCTCCCTGACCGTGGCCCTGGACCCGGAAGTCACCGACGAACTTTTAAAGGAGGGCATTGTCCGGGACATCGTACGGGCGGTGCAGAACCTCCGCAAGGAGACCGAGCTGGATGTTACGGACAGGATCAACCTCTCCCTCATCGGATCCGATCTCGTGAAGGGCGCCATTGAGGATTTCGAAGATTACCTGATGCAGGAGACCCTGACCGCTTCCTGGTCCTGGTCGGAGCCGGAAAATCCCACCGAGGCCTCCGCCGGCGAGGAGACCGTAAAGATAGGACTGTCAAAGGCTTGATGGCACAAAAAAGGGCTGATCCCGTTGGGACAGCCCTTTTTCACATGAAGACGAATTGCTAGAATTTATACGTCACGCCCAGGCTTATCACCGAAATGCCGTAGCCCAGTTCACCGTATGCGGCGAGATTGTCGGTGAAAAAATAGCGCGCCCCCACGTAACCGCTAAAGGCCAGGGCGCCTGATCCGTAGGATCCATGGTAAGTCGAATCGAGTACTTTTTCCATTATAACATTATACCCAAGCATAACGCCCGCATAGGCATCAAGATTCTTCACTTCGAAATCCACATGATAAGCCGCCCTGGCGCCTATGATCAGGTAGGAAAGTTCATAATATGAGTAGTACTTGGAACTGGTGTATCCCAGAAACCCTCCAAAAGAGAGAGGAAGATCCGCAATAGTTTTACCATAGTCCACGGCGACAGATATCGGGGGAATGGTAATATCGCCGTAATAGGCGAACGTGGGAATCAGGCCTAAGCCTGCCTGCACGGCAAAATCCCCGTCCTGGAAGGAGGGGGAGTAATTCTGCCAATCCTGAGCGAAAAGAGCTGTTCCTGTAGCAGCGATGAAAAGAATCATCACAACGAGCACTAACTTGTTTCTCATAATGTCTCCTTTGGAAATCAATACCATTATAATATCCTCGGGTTCACAAAAAATCCACGAATTTCTATTTATTGTAAATAAA
>QKAI01000330.1 GCA_003246505.1 Spirochaetaceae bacterium
AAAAGGGGGACTTCATCCGCCCTGCCATTTCCGTTGGGATCCTTCTCGGCAAAGGCCTTGAGCACCCGGTAGTATTCCTCAGTGGTGGTGGGCATGGATAATCCGAGCTTGTCAAGCCAGACTTCGTTGATGTAGAGCCGATAGGGAGTCATGTTCCAGGATTCCGGTTCGAAAGTGGGCAGGCCGTAGATATTCCCGTCGGCGCTCATGGATGCGCTGAGCATGGAGTCCCTGTCGTCGGCCGAAGGAATGGCATTGAATTGGGGGGTCACCTCCGGGTTGGCGAGCATCTCATTAAGAGGCGTAAAGATTCCCCTGCTGCCGTACTGGAGAATGCTCTCCTTTGACATGGCGGCGGTGCAGATGACGTCGGGCATATCGCTCTTCGAAGCGATCATGAGGGACAGCTGGGTAATGACTTCTGCGGAATTGGCCGAAAGGAGATTGAACTGAATATCGACCCCCATTTCATCTTCCAGCCGGTTCGTCAGGTAATTGTCTTCATAATCGGTGATGTAGCTATAGGTCTGAAGGGCGATCTTAACCTTGCCGCGGTCCTCTTCGCCCACGGACTCGGACTTGCCGCTGCCGCAGGATATCACGGCCGCCGCAATAAGCAGGGCTGTGACGATCAAATGATTTCTTTCTTTCACAGGAAACCTCCGTAATTTTGAATGGGGACGGAAAGACTGATCCGTCCGGAGATACATCTTAAGCCCCCTCAGAAGGACCTGTATACTCTCAGTTTTCCCGATCGCTGTCCCATAGTATGAATCGGTATGTCAGTTTGCTCCGGACACTGTCAAAGAGTAAGAAAAGCGAGTTTATTCCGGGCAAGCTTCCCGGTTCTTATAGAGATTCGGTGTAACTCCGACATATTTCCTGAAGGCCCTGTAATAACTGTTCATGGAACCGTAACCCGTCCTTTCGGCTACCTTCTCATTTGTCCAATCCGTATTTATCAGATAACCCTTTGCCGCTTCGATGCGCATCTCGTTAAGGAGATGGGAGAAGGTCTTGCCGGTCTGTTCCTTTATATAGGACATGAGGTACTTCTCCGTAACCCCCATCTCCTTTCCCACCACGTCCGCGGTAAGATCGGGGCGTCCGAAGTTGTCCGCAAGAAAATCCAATATCCGGTCTCTTAACTCGGTCTTCCTGCTCCTTCTGTGATTGATGATGGAATCGCATATTTCCAGTATGCTGGCCTGGAGAGAGTCGAGGCACTGAAGAAGGGATTGATTCTGCTGGAACTCGGCGACCGGGATCTGGTCCGCAGAGAGAAAGGGAAGCTGCTGGTAGGCGGCGTAGACGGTAAATCTTATGATATGATAGATTTCCCCCTTGTGGATTT
Source organism: Spirochaetaceae bacterium (assembly GCA_003246505.1). Lineage (GTDB taxonomy): Bacteria > Spirochaetota > Spirochaetia > DSM-2461 > DSM-2461 > SZUA-368. The sequence goes on from QKAI01000330.1 coordinate 1,355, forward strand.
CATACATCTCCTTATGCTCCCGGCACTCTTTGCGGAAATCATCGAATATTTTCCCTATTTCATCCTTGCCGGCGCTTAGGATCATATCGTTCAGCTTGCCTATGAACCCCATCTGAAATATCCCGTCCCTCCCGCTCAGGAGATACTGATAGAACTCGACGAAACTCTCATTCATGTACTTGTACCCGTGAACGGTCTGACGGGCCTGATAATAGGCCACATTAATGTTGCATACGTCCTTTTCCCTGAGGCTGATCCCGATATAATAATTAAGATCGTATTCCCCTTTAAGGAACTCTCCCGCGGAAAGAAGCACTTCCCGCAGGCTCCCTTCCTCCCTGTCCCCCTCATCGGGAATAAGGAGAATCTCCGTATCCATCATGGAGCGGACATGGACGCAACCGCCGGAGAAGACATTCTCAAGCCTCTCCATCACCTTCGGCAGGGCTTCCTGCTCCTCTTCCCCCTGCCATTGGACCTGAAGATAAATAACGCGGTATCCCCTGGAGATATGGGGAAACGTGTCCAGGAAAAGGTGCTCATCCTTTTTTCTGTAAAAACCTTTAATAAAGGTGTTTTCCAGCAGGATAGCCTGTTTCTGAGCGTCCGCCAGCAACATCCTGGCTTCGAGCTCATCCCTGGATGTTCTGAGATTGTCCAGGGATTCCCGTATCAGGTCAAACTCGTTCTCCCTTTTCTCCCCGATCGATTCAAATCCGGGTATGGCACGGAACATTCTCCGCACAGGACCGAACCAGTGGACGGAGAAGGCGACCGAAAGAAACAGGGCAATGGTAATACCAATGAGGGCATAGATCGCAAGCAGGGTGAGTATTCCCCTGATCTGCTTCTCAATAAGGGTCATGGGTATACCAAGAGATACGGTCAGGCCCATTCTCCCCAGGGGATAGGAGACAATGCGGTACGTCCCGTTTGCCAACCTGACGATTGCCCCCTGACCGGGGGGGGCTTCAGGTAAATCAAGTCCGCTCCCGTAGGAAATAATCATTCGCCCATCCCTATCCCAGAGAGCGACGCCCATCTCTCCGGGATCCGAATTGCCCAGGAGGACCATGAGCATATCCTGTTCCTCCAGGATAAAGACGAGTACCGCTTTGGGGGGAATCGATCCGTTCTTTACCCTAATCGGCGCCGAATAGAGGAGTACGTTTCGGGATTGAACTGTTTTCTCTCCCTGCACATAGGAAATCTCTCCGACG
>QKAI01000346.1 GCA_003246505.1 Spirochaetaceae bacterium
GACCTGCATCGTTCTGGCGGACGATTCCGCCCAGGCCCTGGGCGCCACCCAGGCCCTTGAGGAAGCGGGCCGGGACGACATCTTCGTCATCGCCGCGGGAAACTCCAAGGTGGGCATGGACCTGGTCAAGGCCGGCAAGATCGACGCCATCACCTTCCAGTCCGCCGAAGCGGACGGGGCCATTCCCGTCAAGGTGGCCGCGGATTACTTCAATGGTATTAATCTCGGCGCCAACGCGGCCTACTACCTGCCCCAGGCCGTCATCACCCCGGAGATCGTAGACGGCTTCATGCCCGCCCAGTGGTAGAAACCAACCGATGAATTAAAGGGGGAGACGGGTCTTTTCCGTCTCCCCTTCGCCGTACCCTTTGAATAAAAAAAGGAGATTAAGGAACGTGTCCGATCCGACGGTTGCCTTGAGCATGAAAAAAGTCAGTAAGAAATTTCCCGGGACCCTGGCCATCAACAATGTGGATTTCGATGTCCGGGCCGGGGAGGTCCACGCCCTGATGGGCGAGAACGGGGCGGGCAAATCCACCCTCATGAAGATCCTCGCCGGTTCCTATCCGGACTACTCCGGGGACATCTTCATCGGCAGCCAGCCGGTCCGGCTTGCCAATCCCTCCCAGGCGAAGGCGGTAGGGGTGGGCATGGTCTACCAGGAGCTGAGCATCGCCTACAACCGGACGGTCATGGAGAACATGTTCGCCGGAAAAATCCCTAAGAAGGGTCTCTTCATCGATTGGGAAGAGCTGAAAAGGAAAACCCTGGCTTCCCTGAAGCGGGTCGGTCTGCATGAGAAGATCAACCCGGAAGCCCTTATGAAAGATATTAGCCAGCACGAGTCCCAGCTGATCGAGATGGCCAAGGTCCTGAACGACCGGCCCTGCATCATGGTCATGGACGAGCCCACCTCGGCCCTGTCCAGCGAAGAGGTGCAGATGCTCTTCAAGATCATCCGGGAGATCAAGAAGCAGGGTGTGGCCATCGTCTATATCTCCCACCACCTGCCCGAGGTCTTCGAAGTGGCCGACAGGGTGACCGTCCTGAGGGACGGAAAGAAGATCGAGACCCGGGAGATGGAGGACGTCACCAAGGAGGAGCTGGTGGAGATGATGGTGGGCCGGAAGGTGGAGGACTACCTGAAGGAGAAATCCCACTCCTTCGCCGAGCCGGTCCTGGAAGTGAGGGACCTTACCCGCTACGGCTTCATCCACAACATCTCCTTCACCCTGCACCGGGGGGAGATCCTGGGCGTCATGGGTTTGGCCGGATCGGGGCGGACCGAATTGGGCCGCTGCCTGGCCGGGGCGGATCCGGTGGACTACGGCCGGGTCGTCCTGGGCGGGGAGGAGGTCACCATCCGCTCCATGAGCCGCATGCTGGACAAGGGGCTGGCCTATCTGAGCGAGAACCGGAAGACCGAGGGACTCGCCCTGCGGCTAAGCAACCGGGAGAACATCCTCTCCTCCATCATCGGCCGGCTCTCTTCCCGGGGCTTCTACCATCCGGGCAAGGGCGGCGGCCTGATCAAGGAGCTCTACGAGAAGCTGATCATCTATCCCCCGGACCCTTCCGTGGGAACCTCCAACCTGTCCGGGGGCAACCAGCAGAAGATCCTGCTGGCCAAGTGGCTCAGCACGAAGCCCAAGGTCCTGATCCTGGATGAGCCGACCCGGGGGGTGGACGTGGGCGCCAAGAAGCATATCCACGAAACGATTGTGAAACTGGCCGGGGAGGGCATGTCCGTTCTGCTCCTCTCCTCGGACCTGCCCGAACTGGTCTCCCTCTCCGACCGCATCGCCGTGCTCAAGCAGGGCCATATGATCGGGGAGCTGACCCACGGGGACGGATTTGACGAAAATAAGGTTCTCCTGGCGGCCAACGGGGAAAGGAGTGTGTTCAGTGTCGAGTATTAGTCTTCCCCTGGGCGGGGACGTCCGCAAAACCAGGCAGAATTCCCTGACCCTGCTGATTAATCGGTTCGGGGTATTCTTTATGATCCTGGTGCTTTCCGGGGTGGGGCTCATCGTCTCCCCGGGCTTTTTCAGCAGCACCAACCTGCTGAACATCCTCAACGCCGTGTCCTATCTGGGCATCGTGGCGGCGGGGATCGCCTTCGTTATTTTCTGCGGCCAGTACGGGGACATGTCCGCCCCCATGACCATGGCCATCTCCGGGGTCATAAGCGTGGAGTTCATGCGCTACGGCCTCGTCCCCGCCTTTCTGGCCGCCATGGCCACAGGGCTGGTGATAGGAGCCGTCAACGGCTACATCGTGGGGAAATTCCGGGCCAACGCCATCATCTGGACCCTGGCCATGAATTTCATCCTGGAGGGACTGGTCCGCTGGTCCTACAAGGGAACCCAGATCTATCCGGACATGGCCACGGAGAAGACCTATCAGACCGGGTTTTTCCTGCCCCTGCTGGCTAAACTGGACAGGCACATCATGGATATCGATCTGGTCTCCCGGGCGCAGGCGTTCAACGGTCTGGCCACGACCTATCCCTTAGGGGTCCCCCTGGTCCTGTACGTGATGTTCGCCGTCATGATTATCGGTTATATCGTCATGTCCAAGACGACCTTCGGCAATCAGCTCCGGGTCGTGGGGTCCAGCTACGAAGTGGGCCGGATGTCCGGCATCAACGCCACGGGAACCGTCATGAAGGCCTTCATGATGTCCTCCCTTTTCGCCTCCATCGCGGGGATTTTCATGACCAGCCTGAACCGGGTCGGGGCTTTCTACATCGGCCAGGGATACGACTTCCAGGCCGTAACCGCCATTATTCTGGGGGGCATGAGCCTCTCCGGGGGACGGGGCAGCATGATCGGCGTCTTCGGGGGGGTCTTCACCCTGGGGCTTATCAGCAATATCCTGACCCTGGTGGGAATCGGGACCTTCACCCAGAAGATGATTACGGGCTTTCTTTTTATCGTAGTGGTGGCCGTAAACGCCCGGTCGCTGAGAAAACTGGGGAGGGATTATGCTTAAGACAAGGGACAACAGCGAGTTGATCAACCGGATCAACCATAACCGGATCTATTTCTTCCTGGCCCTGGTGGTGATCATCATGACCCTGGGCGCGCCGGGATTCCTCCGGTCCGGCAACATCGCCCCCATGATGAAAACGGCCCTGCTGCCGATCATGGTGGGCATAGGCTTCACCTTCGCCATGATCGCGGGGAATTTCGATCTCTCCGTGGGGGCGGTGATCAACGTGGGCGCCGCCATCGTCATGGGGGAGTTCAACCGCTTCTATGCCCTCTTCGGCGGGGAATCCGCCGGGGACGGGGCGGTCATCGCCGCCTGGATCATCGCCTTCGTGCTGGCCCTGGCCGCGGGCTCCCTGGTGGGGCTGGCGAACGGCCTGGTGGTGGCCAAGGGGAAGGTCCACTCCTTTATCGTGACCATAGGCATGCTCACCGCCATGTCCGGATTCGTCTATACCTACTCAAAGGGCAATACGATCAGCGCCAACAGCTACATGCTGGTGGACGTGATCGAAAAGCCCTTCCTGCGGGTCCCCTATCTGGAGATCATCACCTGGCGCTTTCTCATCGTCTCCCTGATCCTGGCCTTCTTTGAGATTCTCCTGACCAAGACCCGGTGGGGCCGGGACCTCTTCATGGTGGGCAGCAACAGGGAGGCCGCCTGGCAGGCGGGCATCGATACGGACAGGAAGGTGATCGAAAGCTTCGTCATATCCGGCTTCACCGCCGCTCTGGGGGGCATCCTCTTCGCCGTGTCCATGAACGCCGCCGTTCCCAATTACGGGGAGCGGGGCATCAACCCGCTCATGCTGGTGCTGGCCTCCACCATCATCGGGGGGACGGTCATGACCGGGGGCCACGGGTCGGTCCTGAAGACGGCGGTGGCGGTGATTACCATCCAGGCCATCTTCAACGGGCTCATAGGCATGGGACTGGGATTTGATTCCCAGGTTCTGGCGGCGGGCATGCTCCTGGGCGTGGTCGTGCTGGGCGAGGCCTACGCCCTCTACCGCCAGTCCCTGAAGCGGGGGGAACGGCCCTCCCTCATGAAGGAAGCGGCGGAGCTGAAAGCCGCAAGGAGCAGTAACAGATGAAACGGTTCGGACAGGTGATTCAGTTGCCCCCGGAAACAAGGGAGAAGTACAAGGAGTACCATGCCAACCCCTGGCCGGAGATCAACGGCATGATCAAAGAGTGCCATATTCAAAACTACTCCATCTACCTCAAGGACGACTATCTCTTCGCCTACTTCGAATACGTGGGGGATGACTTTGAGGCGGACATGGCCAAAATGGCCGCCGATCCCAAGACGCGGGAGTGGTGGGACGTGGTCAAACCCCTCCAGCGGCCCCTCAAAACCCGGCATACGGGGGAGTGGTGGGCCGACATGGAGGAAGTGTACCACCTGGATTAGTCCCCCAGGGTATAAAGGGAGTAGCGGATGGAGCCGCCGTTGTCCCTGGCAAGCCAGGAGGGAGTATCATCGTCGGCCAGCACCTCGATCCCTTCCCAGTCCCCGTCCGCCGGGGAGGAGGCCGTGCCGTCACCGTTGGTGTCGGTGGGGGCGACGGGGAGGGTGTCGTCCCGGTAGGAGGTGAAGATCACCCCGCTCCTGTTGACGGTGGCCCCGTATTCGAACTGAAAGGAGCTGCTATTGCTGCTCTTGATGATTGTTCCGTCTGCGATGGTCAGGGTGCCCGTCGAAGTCACGCGCAGGAGATTCCCGAAGAAGCACAGGGGCACTTCCGTCTCGTCCCAGGCCACGGTTCCGGCGATATCCCCGTAATTGATGAATATACCCTGGCGGGCATTGGTTTCATCGGGAGTGGTGCCGTCCCCGTCCTCATCGCAGGAAAAACTGTTGCTGCCGTCCAGGTCCATGACGCAGCTTACGGCCAGGGGCCAGACGTTCCTGTAGAAGGTGTTCCCGGCGATTACCGTCGCTTCGGAGGCCTCGGAGGCGTCCAGCGTCGCCAGACCCTGATTGCTGTCGTAGGGGTTGCCCCCCAGATTATCGCAGAAGACGCAGTATTCCACGCTGGCTTCGCCGTTGTCGCCGATAGTCAGTACCCCGTACTTCTCCCTCCCTCCCCAGGTGAAGCGGCACCGGGAGAATTCGCTGCCCGAACAGCCCGCTTCCAGGGCCAGTCCATGCCAGTCCCCGGCAAGGGGGGCATGATTCCCGTCGTTCAGAACCGAGTCGCCCCCGGCCGAAGCGTCGTTGGCGGAGGTGAAAAGGATCGGCTTCGCTATTGTTCCGTTCGCATAGATCCGGGAACCCGGTTCGGCCGTCAGGTGACCTCTCTGGGTAAACTTGACGATGGCTCCCGGCTGGATCGTCAGAGTCCCGGTCCCGGTTATGCGAATGGTATCGTCCACATAGTAGACCTTTCCCTCCAGCCAGGTCGTATCGGAGGAGATGTTCGAATCGACGACGATCACATTGTCCGCGTACTGGGGCGACCAGGGAGGGACGGGATCCTCATCGGTGCCCATAAGGGCATCGCAGGAGAGGATAAGAAGGACCGGGAGAAAAAGGGAAAGGGCCGTTAGGGGGTGTAAGACTTTCATGGGGTAACTCCTTAGGAATAGATCCGTTTAAGGTTACCCCCCGTTCCGGTTCCGGTTCCACACAGGGTATTGTGAAAATCAGTATAAATTCAGTCCCCGGCTCTCCGCCTCCACCCACTGGGTGCCAAGGGCCAGGTAGAGCCTGACCAGGGTGTTCCCCTTGGGAATGACCAGGCCCTTTTCGCAGTTCCACAGGCTGTTGAGATGAAGGCCTGTCAGGGAGGATAACTCCTCAAGGCTCAGATCCAGGGCGATTCGTCTGCGCCGGACCGTTTCCCCGATGCAGCGGATGATGAAAGGCTCGTCCAGGGCAAGCAGATCCCCCCGGATGCAGCACTCCTCGGAAAAGGAGATATCCAGACAGCCGTCGCAGAGGCGGATCTCCCGGCAGCCCAGGGCGGCGAAGAGGCGGGTCTGGGAGATGGTGTTCAGATCCCGCTCCCCCCTTTCCGCCACGGCCACCGTGTTGGGATGGAGGCCCGCCCGTTCAGCCAGCTCCTCCCGGGAAAATCCGTAGAGCTTTCTTATCCGGCGGACATCCCCGGCGAGGGAGGCGAGATACTCGTGCAAAGCGTCCTGTCCCATGATTCAGTTCTAAACCCAATGTTTATTTTTCGTCAAGGGACGGACCAGCCATTTGGGGCCTCGTTAATCGTAGAGGCCGTAAGCCCCTTCTGTGGCGTGGATCAGATCGACGATCAGGGTGTTGTAGGGTGTGGGGACCCCGTAGAGCTTCGCCTGTTCCACGATGGCCCCGTTGATGGCGTCAATCTCCATGGGAACCCTTCTCTTCCTGTCCTGGTACATGGAGGAGTAGCCCTCTCCCGCCGTCTCGCATACGGCCCGGACCATCTCCAGGGCCTCCCGCCGGTCAAAGTAGGTCCCGTCTGCCTCGGCCACTTCAATGGCTTCGTATATGAGCCTTTTGGCGAAATCCCAGGCGTGCGGATTCCTGATCATATAGCCGATAGGCGTCTGGGTGATGGCGGTGAAGGTATTGACGGACAGGTTCACGAGAAGCTTGCTCCAGATTATCCTCTGGATGTCTCCGGAAACGGTGACCTGGAAACCGGCTTCCCCGAGGAGGGATGCCAGCCTGTCCACCTCTTCCCTGGCTCCGTGGTTGCTTCCTATGGTCGTTTCTCCCATGGCGGAGTGGCGGACCGTCCCCGAACCCCGGTTAAGGGCGCTGTGCTTGCTTGTCCCGATGATGACGTTCTCCTTTTTGGCGTACTTCTCTATCTTCCTGTCGTTTCCCGCTCCGTTCTGCAAAGTCATTACCAGGGTTGAGTCCCCGAAGAGGGTTTTATTCTCTTCCAGTGCCGCTTCCGTATAGGTGGACTTCACGAAAATGATGACCGCGTCCACCCTCTCTCTGCACTGGCCGGAGAGGCAGGCCGTAGCAGAGGGAAAAACCTCCCTGATGCCCTCGGCTCCCTCAAGCACGATTCCCTTTTCGTTAATTGCACTGACCTGATCTTCCAGGCAGTCTATCATAATTACTTTGTTGTTCCTGCTCAGGAATGCTCCGTACAGACATCCCATAGCACCCGCCCCGATAATGGCAATTGTCATCCCTCTCTCTCCTATTGACCCCATTATATCCGGGGGGAAAACTTGGAACAAACGATGAGGGTTTCGCTAAAAGAGAATTAATTGCAGGATTATCTCTTTAGAATAGAATTTTGAAGCCTAATCGTTTAAACTCGGGGAAGAGGCTCCGGCGCTTCGGGAATTTCATGGGATCACACCTTTATATGAGAATTCCCTTACCGAGATGAAGGGGGAATCCCGTATGGATTGGGAAGACTATGACTATAACAGAATCAACCGACGCACCGGTGAAAACATCCGGAGAACCCGCAAGCTGCGGGGAATGACCATCCAGGAGCTGGCCGATCGGATCCATAAAAGCCGGGCGACCGTTTCTAAATATGAGACCGGGGAGATCTCCCTGGATATTCCGACCCTCCTCCGCATCTCTCTCGTCCTCCAGGTAACGGCGAACCGGCTTATCGACTACCCCGATACCGGAGGCGGGGAAAGGGGAGTGGCCTCCGCCGGGCCGAAGACATTCCATAATGCCGCCCGGCTCTTTTTTTATTTTTACGACGGAAGGTATAAGCGATTGAAGGACGGGGTCATCGATATCCGTCCTGACAGGCAGGGAAACCAGCAGGGGGCAGCGCTTACCATAAGCGTGGTAACCCCCAACGGTCGAAGCAGCGAAATATATTACGAGGGAACCGTCACCTACAGCGACAGGCTGATACGCTTCTCCTTCATTAACCAGTATAACACCCTGGAGGAGGATCTGCTGTACATTTTCAATCCCCTGGAATTGCGGGAGAGCACCTACGGACTTCTCTGCGGCATCTCCTCGGCGGACATGCGCCCCTGCGCCTTCAAATGTCTGGTAACCCTGACGCCCCACAAATATTCCGACGAGTTGAAGGAACAGCTCCTCCTTACCCGGGAGGAGCTGAGAACTTCAAAAAGACTCAATATGCTGGTCGTGGATAACGTCCTTTAGGGGGAGAAATTATCGGACGCTTTCGAAGAGGGCTTCGATGTTTTCCGGGGGAATGTCGGGCAGAATCGCCTCGTGGCTGGGGGAGATGATCAGGCCGGTGGGGAAGATCCCCTTGAGCTGGTTCACCTTGGCGGCCACTTCCTCCTTTTTCCCGTTCACCAGAAGGTTCTGGGCGTCCACGCCACCGCAGAAGGCCACCCGGTGGCCGAATTCGTCCTTGAGGGACTGGGGTTCCATTCCCGCGGCCAGGGCCTGGATGGGATGGATCGCGTCCACCCCCGTGTCGATCAGGTCCCCGATGATGTCCCGGATGGATCCGCAGGAGTGGTGGATGACCTTGAGCCCGTAGCCGTGGGCCTGCTCCACCAGTTTCTTCGTGCCGGGCAGGACCAGTTCCCGGATCAGGTCCGGGGAGAGCATCAGCCCCTGCTGGCTGCCCAGATCGTTGCCGATGAGGACGGCGTGGAGTTTCCCCCTGGTCGCCTCATAGAAAATCTCATTCGCCTTCAGGTAGAAATCCAGAATCCTGTCTATGACGACCTTGAACATCTCCGGCTCCAGGATCATCTTCATCAGGGCCGTCTCCATGCCGAAGGCGGCGCAGGCGTCCTGGAAGTGGGCCGACCAGATGACGCCCAGCACCGCTTTGTCCCGGGGTGCCATCTCCACTTCCCGCAGGCATTCGGCGGGATCGATATAGAGGGCCGGGTCGGGCCAGGGGAAGTCGTCAATCCGGGCGGGGTCGCTGTAATCCTCGAAAAATCCCGGCGCGGTCAGGGTCCGTTCGAACTCGTCCCCCTTGAAATCCTTGGCGAAATCGAAGGCCGCGTATATGGCGTTGCTGGTGGGGGAGTGGTAGGGCAGCTCCACCGGATAGATGTCGTCGTTGACCGCGAAGGTCATCTCCCGTATGTCCTTGATCTTGAAGTAGTCGCAAAGCTGTTCCTTCGCATCGGGGGTGGGCAGTCCCAGCCAGCTGGCGGGATAATCCACCGGCTCCCGGTTCAGGGTGGCAAAAAAGCGTTCCAGATGTGTCATTCTCAAAAAACTCCTCCCTCTTGGGTTATGTCCTATTGTAGTCTCGCCGGGAAAAAGCCCTCAACAGGAAAAAATGGGAATGGAGGGGGAAAAATTTGGGGCCCCCGGTTCCTGTAAAAAAAAACTGGCAAAATTCCCCGAACCGTGGCACACTAGAGGTACATCCATGTCCGAGCTGAAGCGTTACGCCTATATCAATGCCCGCCTGCGGGGACGGCTCAGTCAGCTTCTGACAGACGATTTTTTCAACCGTCTGGCGGACAGCGAATCTCTGTCCGCCGCCATGGCCCTTTTAAAGAACAGCCGTTACGACTCCCTGGTCTCCCTTTACGAGGACACCGGGGATATCAGGAGCTGCGAAAACGCCCTTTATATGGCCGAAGTGGATCTGTACCGGGATCTTTACGCCCGGGTGGACAAATCGCTCCAGCCCTTCATCAATCAGCTCACCCTCTACTACGAGACGGACAACCTCAAGAATCTCCTGCGCCTCTGGTTCGACCGGAAAATACGGGGGCGGGACATCAACGCCTACACGGGCTACATCTTCCGGGAGAAGATCCAGCACGACCTGCCCATCGACGGCCTGATCAACGCGGAGGAGATCACCGACATCATCTCCCTTCTGAGCGGCACCCCCTACATGGAA
>QKAI01000175.1 GCA_003246505.1 Spirochaetaceae bacterium
ACCAAGAAGCGAGGTGAGGAAAGGATGAGTGAAGACATACTTCAGCTTATAAATATAAAAAAGGAATTTCCTGGCGTGCTGGCCCTGGACGATGTGAACATCTCCTTCCGCGCCGGGGAAGTGCACGCCGTGGTCGGTGAGAACGGGGCGGGCAAGTCGACCCTTATGAATATCCTGTCGGGGACCTATACGCCCAACGGGGGGAGTATCGTCTTCAAGGGACGGAACATCCAGTTCAGAGAACCCCGGGACGCCCAGGACGCGGGAATCGCTATGATTCACCAGGAACTGTCCCTGGCCCCGTCTCTCAGTATCTACGAGAATATTTTCGTGGGAAGGCTTAAGAAGAACCGATTCGGCCTTACGGACCGGGAGGGGATGATCAGGGCGAGCCTGGGATACCTTTCCGAGCTGGGGGTGGACGATCTGGATCCCCGCAGGGAGATCCGGAGCCTGAGCGTCTCCCAGCAGCAGCTCATTGAAATCGCCAAGGCGGTCTCCCTCAGGTCGGATATCCTGATCATGGACGAGCCGACCAGCTCCCTGACCAAGAACGAAACGGTCTATCTCTTCAAGATCATCGGGGAACTGAAGGCGAAGGGAGTCTCCACTATCTTCATCTCCCACAGGATGGACGAAGTTTTTCAGATCTCCGACCGGATTACGGTCATGAGGGACGGCCGCTATGTGGATACGAAGCAGACGAAGGATACCAATGAGAGGGAAGTGGTTTCCCTCATGGTGGGACGGAGCATGGACAGGCAGTTCCACCGGGCCGACAACTCCTACTGCAACGATGAGAACCCCCTCCTGGAAGTCAGAAACCTGAGCCTCAAAAACCGGTTCCAGGATATCAGCTTCACCCTGCACCGGGGGGAGATCCTGGGCCTGACCGGTCTGGTCGGAGCGGGGAGATCCGAACTGGTGCAGGCCCTCTTCGGCATCGATGAACGTCCTTCCGGTACGGTCCTCATAGAAGGGGAACCGGTTCTTGTGAAGAGCGTGGGAGACGCCATAGGCCTGGGGATCGGTTTGATTCCCGAGGGAAGAAAGACCCAGGGGATCTTTCGGGAGATGTCGGTCAGGGAGAATATCTCAATCGCCAGCCTGCCCGGAAAGTGTTCGGGCCTGTTCATAGACCGGAAGGGCGAAAGCCGTCTGGTGGACGATTATATCGGAAAGATGAGAATCAAAACCCCCGGCCCGGAACAGAAGATCAAATTCCTGAGCGGAGGGAATCAGCAGAAGGCGATTCTGGCCCGCTGGCTTGCCAATCAGCCCCGAATCCTGATTCTTGACGAGCCGACCCACGGCATCGACGTGGGCGCCAAGGCGGAAATTTATGAACTGATGGACAGCCTGGCCAAAGAGGGCATCGCCATACTGCTGATCTCCTCGGAGCTGCCGGAGATTCTGACCATGGCCGACAGGATCATGGTCATGTCCGAAGGGCGTATCAACGGCATCCTGTGCAAGGACGAAGCCTCCCAGGAACGAATCATGGAACTGGCCATCCCCAGAAAAGGAGCTTGAGATATGAAAAAAAGCGGAATACTTAACTCCGGCGTCATGGGCGCCATCGCCGGTCTGAGGCACGGGGACCTTCTGGTGATCAGCGATGCGGGCCTGCCCGTTCCCGAGTCGGTCCGGGTGATCGATCTGGCCATTGAGAAGGATTTCCCCGATGTCGTGAGAATTCTGGAGCTCATTACGGAGGAGTTCCTCTACGAGAGGGTGGTGGTAGCGTCGGAACAGAGGGAGAACAATCCCCTCCTCTATTCGAAGATCAGTTCGGTCGTGAGGAACTGCGACGTATCCCTGGAACCCCACGGGGACATCCTGATGAATCTGCTGCCCAAGGCCAAATACGTGATACGTACCGGTTCATTCGAGCCCTGGGGCAACATCCTTCTCTATTCCGGGTTGAACGCCCCCCTCTGGTTTGCCAAGGGAGGGGTTAAGACTCCCCCCGCCTACAGGGCGATTATTGATCGGTTCGAGGGGGACTGATGCTCCGCCGGAAAGTTTACGATAGGGGTGGTATAACAGGGTAGGCGAGGATCGCCCGGGATATGGGCCTGATTGATACTATTTCCCTCGTGCTGAGCGGAGGGCTGCTTGTGCTGCTGGCCCTAGGCCAATTCCTTCATCACATTGACCGAACTGATGATAACAATGGCCAGCATGACAAAGACGAATAGGAAATCAACATGGCGCAGCGACATTCGTTCGGACAGATGGGAGCCCGTGATCCCTCCGGCGATACCTCCTGTCATCATGAGCATAAGTAATGCCAGAGGAAAGGAGGGAACATTGCCTATGAGGACGGTCAACAATAAATTCGTCAGCTGGGAGATGAAAATTATGAAAAGAGAATTAAGCGCTGCCGTTTTGGAGTCCATGGAAAAGAGCAGATAGAGGATGGCCAGATTAATCGGGCCGCCGCCGATTCCCAGATAGGACGCCAATCCGCCCAGCAGAATTCCCGCCAGAAGGCAGGATGCGGGGCTTTCCAGGGAATAGGAGGGGATCCTGTGCTTGGTCAGGGTAAAGATAATTACGAGAAGGCAGAG
>QKAI01000543.1 GCA_003246505.1 Spirochaetaceae bacterium
GTGACGACCAGGCCGATCATACCGCCGAATACGCCCCCCCAGACCACAAGCCAGCCCAGGTGCCTGCGGATCATGTCCTGGACGATGCGCTTGACCTGGTCCGGGGTCAGTTCGTCCAGCCGGGCCTGAACCAGGGCTTCCACCTTTTGCTGCACCAGGGTGGGGATATGGGGCATATCCTGCCCGGCCAGGAGCTGGGCGGTTTTCTCCGGGGTGAACTCCTCGGCGATGTACTCCCGGATTCTCACGATGGCGGGGATGCGGTACTGCTCGAGCAGTCCCCGCCCGCCGAACATGCCCAGCATGCTTCCCACCCCTGAGGAGAGAACCTCGTTCACCAGGCTGTCGTAGATGGGATTGAAATCGATCCTATCGGCGATCTTTGCGATATTGATCTGCCCCATGAGGGCGTCCCGGCTGTCGGCGAAGAACTGGTCGATCTTGTTGTCGGAGAAGAACTCATCCATGACCAGGTTTTTAAGCCCCTTCTTGATGTCGTCGAAATGGCGGGGAATGACGCCGGAGCCGTACAGGAGGGGCACCCTCTCGAAAAGCATGTACACGGCCAGCCAGTTGGTGACCGCCCCGGAGAGGGCGAAGATGCCCACGGAGAGAAGCTGCTCCCGGGCCCAGGGTGAGAAATATCCCGCCCCTATGAAGACCAGGGCGACGAGGTTGGTGGCTAGGCTTTTATTCATGGAATGAAAGATAATAGGAGCGGGTCAAAAAGACAAGTACGAATATTCCCAAAATCCATGATATACTGACATGAGGGAGCGCACCATGAAAATCAGCGATGTTGTTTACAAACCCCTGGGGGAAGTCAGGGAAATGCCCCGTTTTGATCTGGAGTCGCTCCCCCTGAAAGCCCCCTGGTATCTTCAGGCGCTTACCTGGATCCTCAGTTTTCCCGAACTGCTCTCCGTCAGACCGGTCATAAGAAAACGGGGGATGGAGAATCTTAAGGGCCCCTATATTCTCCTTTGCAACCATAACAGCTTTCTCGATTTCAAGGTCGCCGTCCGGGCGGTTTTTCCCCGAAGGGCCAACTTCATTGTGGCCATTGACGGGTTCATCAACCGTGAGGGACTTATGCGCCGTGTGGGCTGCTTCGGGAAGAGAAAGTTCGTGGGAGATCCCCGCATCCTGCGGCAGATCAAGCACTCCCTCTCAGAGAACAGGGTCATCTGCGAAATATACCCGGAAGCCCGCTACTCCCTGGTGGGGACCAGCTCTCCCCTCCCCGACTCCCTAGGCAAAATGATAAAGATTCTGGAGTACCCCGTGGTAACCCTCATATCCCACGGGCATCATCTGAGGCAGCCCGTATGGAATCTTCAAAAGAGAAAGGTCAGGACCTCCTCGGACATGACCTTTCTTCTGGATAGGGAAAAAATCCGTCAAAGCAGCATAGAGGAGATCAACGTCCTGCTCAAGGAAGCCTTTGTCTACGATGACTACCGGTACCAGAGGGAGAACAAAATAGCGATTACCTACCATGACCGGGTAAGGAATCTCCACAAGCCCCTCTATCAGTGCCCCCACTGCGGGAGGGAGTTCGCCATGGAGTCGGGGGGGGACCGGATCTGGTGCGCCGGCTGCGGCATCGTCTACGGGATGGATGTATTGGGACGGCTCTCCGCCCTGAACGGGGAGACCCGGTTCTCCCATATCCCGGACTGGTTCGAATGGCAGCGGGAGCAGGTCCGCCGGGAGATTCGGGAGGGCCGATACGGGGTCACCCTGGAAGTGGAGGTGGACAGCCTTCCCAACAGCACGGGATTCTACAGACTGGGCCGGGGCACCGTGACCCACGACGGGGAAGGGTTTCATCTTACCGGAGAATTCAAAGGGGAGGCTCTGGACCTGAGGATACCCCCGTCCCTGAATTTCGGTCTCCACATAGAGTACGAATACTTCGGGAAGGGGGACTGCTTCAGTTTCTCAACCCAGGGGGATACCTATTATCTCTTTCCCGTGGACCGGCGGTTCTCCGTAACGAAGCTGCATTTCGCCGTGGAGGAGCTGTATGAGCGGATAAGAAACGGGAAGGCGTGAAGTCATTTCCCTTCAATTTTCCCATAATTATTCTCCCTAGGATAGGAGCCGCGCGATTCATTGGAAATAGGGCATTCCCGCCAGTCCGTTTTTTTCTTTCTGTTACCTGCGATGAGCACTTTGACCGCATCCGGTAAAATTCTTCCATCCATGGCCCTTGCGGTAAGTTCTTCAAGGGCCGTTCTATTGCTGAATACTTCCTTCCTGTATGATCTGGGAGAGAGCAGGGCATCATAGATATCACATACTATGACGATTTGGGTATTCAGATCGATGGATTTCCGTCCTGTCGGATATCCATCACCCCGGTTATTTTCATGATGATCCCTCGCTATTATCGCATCGGTCATATCGGGCAGATCGGAGAAATAACGCATAAGAACATAGCCCGCGGTGGTATGATGCTCGATCTGCCGCCGTTCCTGCCGTGTCAGGGGAGTCTCCTTTTGCAGAATATCGAGGGGGATGGAACATTTCCCAATGTCATGGGTCAGGGATCCGGAAAAGGGATTATG
>QKAI01000342.1 GCA_003246505.1 Spirochaetaceae bacterium
CCGGTCCTCCCAGAAGAGGGTCTGCCCCTCATCCATTTCCTCCAGGATCGATCTGTAATGCCCCGTCTGCCAGAGATTCCAGTCCCTCACGTGGGGAAAACGTCTTTCCAGGGGAAGGGGGGTATTCCCGGGCCAGGTGAATTCCATATACCGGTTCACCTCCCCCTCCAGACCGCAGGATGCGCAGAAGAAGCGGTTCCCCC
Source organism: Spirochaetaceae bacterium (assembly GCA_003246505.1). Taxonomy (GTDB): domain Bacteria; phylum Spirochaetota; class Spirochaetia; order DSM-2461; family DSM-2461; genus SZUA-368. The sequence continues at coordinate 204 of QKAI01000342.1, forward strand.
CGGAACGGAGGGTGTTCACCCCTTCGCAGGAGGGGCAGGTGAAACAGACCAGTTCCAGATTCTCCGCCCGTTTCTCCCCCCCGTGTTCGGTGCGCCTTTCCGCCTGCCCCTTCCACTCGTCGTAGGATCCGGCCTTCACCATGCGCCTGTTTATCTCCGACAGGGCCAGGGAATCGGCCTCCTCCGGTTTTATGAGAAGTTCGTAACGGACGGTGATCTTCCCCCTGTTCCGGGACCAGGACCACCGGGGATGGTCCAGATAGGCACCCTCAAGATGGGCGTAGACCACGGGTATTTTCAGAAAGCGGATCAGCTTGTCCGTTCCCGGAACCGGAGGCAGCCCCGTGCCGTCCCAGCTCCTCTCCCCCTCCTGATAGATGCCAATCACGCTGCCGATTTCCGCCAGAAGCCGGAGCCGGCTCAGGGTGACCATGTCGGAGCGGTTCTTGGATTTGGCCACCGCCCCGGCCAGGACGGTCATGACGAATTTCATGAAGGGGGTGCGGAAGTTGGCATCCGCCGCCACCCAGTGGATGACAGGTCGGAGCCCCAGCCCGTTGAGGAAGGGGTCCATGATATGCACATGGTCGGCCAGTACGGTATAGGGGGTGCGGAGATGGCGGACCTCGTCGGGAATGATATAGCGGGGCCGGTAGGTGATCCGGCAATAGAGTCCCACCGTCATCTTCAAAAGCAGGTAGAAGAGTGCCAGAAATATCCTGTGAAGGATAAGGACGGCTTTGACCAGGGGGGACGCTTTTTTCATTAAGGAAGATTTTACATGAAATTCCGGAGCCTATCAAGTTTTTTTATTCCCCCCGGGGGATTCCTACTTGTACACCAGGGAGTCGGGCAGATGGAAGGGGAAGAGCTGGAAATCCGCCTCCCCGTGCCACTCCGTCTCCCGGCTGTCGAAAAGGGACATGAGGTAGATGATCATGTTCCGAAGGCTCCGGTAGAGGAGGATGGTGCTCTGGAGCTGCCCCTTGCGGGGATAGGTCTCCAGGGAAAGCTCGTCCGTATAGGGGCGGCTCAGGGTGCCGTTCATGTAAAAGAGATAGCGGTAGATGCCCCTGGTCAGGTCGTAGTAGACATTGTAAATGGCGTGGAGGGAGGGATGGCGCTCCTTTTCGATCCGCTCCCAGTACTCCCCCTCCTTTTCGAAGAGATCCCCCAGGGTGCCCGTGAAACGGCTCTTCCCGTCCAGATAGAGGGCCAGCAGGGGGCCGATGCTCTCGATGATCTCCCAGCCGGTCATGAAGGCGGTTTCGCAGAGGGTCTCGTTGATGCTCCGCTCCCGGTACTCCCGCAGCCTGGCCCGGGGGGCGTTCATCTCGGCGAAGGCCAGGCTCCCCTCCTCGAATCCGGCCACCCCCAGGAGGTAGCGGCCCGCCATGTAGCGCTCCTTGAGGCGGTTGAATCCGGAGACCAGCTTGTAGTAGTTCCCCTCCCCCCGCTGGAGCTGGAAGCGGCGGGAGTCGAAGACCGCCCGGTCCCCCACGGAGTAGTCGCAGCGGCAGCAGAAGCTGCAGATGTTCACGTAGAGCCGGTGCTTGACGCAGAAGCCCACGTAATAGTGCTGGAAGGAGTCCTCCGTCTCCACCGTGCCCGAGGGGTACTCCTCGACGGCGTCCCTCTCCTGGTCGGAGAGTTTGCCCTTTAGATACTCCTCCATGGCCTGGAATCGCTCCCGCAGGTCGTAATCCTCCCGGTCCTCGGCGATCTCCCGGACCCGGCCGTAGACCTCCCGGAACAGAACCTGACGGTTCTCCTCGTTGAAATGGGCCGTCTCCAGCATGAGAGAGCACTTCTTCTCCCGATAGGACCGGTCCTTGCCGAACTGGCTCAGGGCGTTCTCGTAGCACTCCAGGGCCTCCCAGCGCCGGCCCAGATTCAGGTAGACCGAGGCGAGATTGCCGTAGATCTCCCCCTTGATGGCGGGCTTCAGGTCCTCCGCGTCCAGGGCGTTCAGATAGCAGTTCTTGGCCCGGTCCAGTTCGCTCTCCCGGTAGAAGGCCCAGAAATCGTCGTTGAAGGAGTAAAGAGCCCCCATATTGGCGTACTGGTTGGCCAGATTGATGTAAACGAAGGGTGTGTATTCGGGAACGAGGGCTATCTCCTCCCCGTGGTTCTCCAGGAGGTAGATGCCGTACCGGAGAACCTTTTCGTCCCTCAGGACAAACCCTATGTCCGTGAGGCAGGCGACCTTGTTGAACAGGTCCCGGGCGTCGGCGGCCGGTTCGTCTATGATCAGATCGAAGGCCTTCCGATACTCCCCCTGCTCCATAAGCTTTCTCGCCTTGAAGATGACATCGCGCAATTTCTTTTCCGCCACGGGCCTATTATAGCCCAAACCGGATCAGAGGACA
>QKAI01000514.1 GCA_003246505.1 Spirochaetaceae bacterium
CAAAGAGCTATATAATATATTTGTGTTTATTTAAAAACTTTTTTGTTGACATGTGAATGTTTAGGACTTAGAGTTTTAGTATAAAAATATCAATAAAAAAGAATCTAATTTTAAGGAGGGTTTTCAATGGGCGAGTCGGAAAATGCGTCCTCCACAATCAAGAGGACGCCCCGTTCCACTACCCGGACCAGAAAGAAAAAGAAGAATCAGATTCCCGCCGGCATGGCTGTCGGAATCGTTCTGATTATTCTGGGGGTCACCGCGGGTCTACATAACCCCCGTCTGGCTCTTTTCTGGTTTACCGGCATTGTGTTCGGTTTTATTCTTCAACGATCCCGATTCTGTTTTACCGCTTCCATGAGAGATCCTTCCCTGACGGGAAGCACCTCTCTCACACGGGCCGTGCTCATCGCCTTCGCTATCACATCCCTGGGATTCTGGGCGATCAAATACGGAGCCCATCTCCAGGGGATGCCCATTCCCGGTCAATCCTACGTGGTACCCGTGAGTCTGGCGACGGCGGCGGGCGCCTTTATGTTCGGTATAGGCATGGTCATTGCCGGAGGTTGCGCATCGGGAACGCTCATGCGGGTGGGAGAAGGCTTTATCATGCAGATTCTTTCCCTCACCTTTTTTATTATAGGTTCCCTCTGGGGGGCCCATGATTTCGGCTGGTGGACCCTTCACGCCATCAGTAACGGCAAAGCCCTATTCCTGCCCGATCTCTTCGGCTGGGGGGGATCTATCGCAGTGCAGTTGCTCATCATCGCGCTTCTTTTTATAGCGGCGGATAAATGGGAACATAAAAATGACGACAAAGAGGAAGTCAAGGAGTAAGTTATGGCAGAATATGAATTGGATTGTCTGGGAGAAGCCTGTCCCGTACCCATCGTAAAGACGGAGAAGAAACTGAAGGAACTGGAGATCGGTGATGTTCTTATCGTCCAGATCGACCACAGCTGCGCCATGAAAAATGTCCCCGAATGGGCCAGGAAGGAAGGGCACGATGTGGAAATCGAGGAAGTCGACGACGGGGAGTGGGAAGTCATTATCGAGAAACGAAAATAAGGGGATACCCTTCATGAAACTGACAGATAAAATCAAGGATGATAAATTTTACAAGATGTGGTTCAAGGATGCCTGGCCCTATATCACGGGGGCGGTCCTCCTGTCCGTCTTTCAGATCGTAACCCTTGCTTCCACGGGGAATCCCTGGGGAGTATCCGGGGTATTCGCCAACTGGGGGGCCTGGATCTATGGCCTGTTCGGCGGGAATGTGGACAGATGGTACTACTTCTCCTCCGAAGGGGCACGGCAGACCCTGGCGAACGGATTCCTGAACGATCCCGGCTCCTATCGGAATCTGGGTGTCATATTCGGGGCTTTTTTCGCCTCCCTCATGGCATCCCAGCTGAAGATAAAGAAACTGAAGTCGACGAAACAGGTTTTCGCCGCGATTCTCGGTGGACTGCTCATGGGTTATGGTGCCCGGATAGGATTCGGATGTAATATCGGAGCCCTTTTTTCCGGGATTTCCTCCCTGTCCCTCTCCGGCTGGGTCTATGCGGTATTCCTGTTTCTGGGCGCCTGGGTCGGCAGTAAGCTTCTTGTGAAATTCTTTATGTGATTATACCGCCGCCGGTCCATGCCGACCGGCGGTAATGGGAAGAGGATACAATGGCGAGAGAGAAGAAAATCGAAGAGTATGATGTAGTCATTATCGGGGGCGGCGCCGCCGGGATGACGGCGGGGATCTATTGCGGCCGGGCAAGACTCAGCACATTAATCATTGAAAAAGCCCTGGTGGGCGGCCTTGCCACCTATACCAATGAAATTGAGAATTATCCCGGATTCCCCGAGGGGACCACAGGCCTGGGTCTCATGGAGCTCTTTCAGAAACAGGCTAAAAAATTTGGTGTCAATTTCAAGGGAACCGATGTAAAATCGGTGGATTTTTCGGGGGAGATCAAAACGGTGGAAACCTTCCGCACCACCTACAGGGCCAAAACGGTGATCATCGCCTCCGGAGGCCGTCCCCGGGTCACCGGTGCGGAAGGGGAAGAGGATTATCTCTTTGACAAGGGGATCTCTTTCTGCGCCACCTGCGACGCGGCGGCCAATACGGGCAAGAAGGTCATGATCATCGGTTCCGGAGACGCGGCTATCGAAGAGGGGATGTTCCTGACGAGATTCGCCGACCGGGTCTATGTGTCCGTCATCCACGAAGAGGGGAAAATGGACTGTAACGAGATTGCCAAAGCGGAAGCCCTTGCCAATCCAAAAATGGAATTTATCTGGAACTCGGTGGTGAAACGTTTTGAAGGATCCGACCATCTGGAAAGGGTCATCCTGAGGGACCTCAAAAACGACAGGGAAATACCCATAGAGGTGCCTACCTGTTTCGAATTCATAGGCTATATTCCGAACACGGAGATTTTCAAGGGCCAGATAGATTTGACAGAGAGGGGTTATGTCCTCACCAATGAAAACAAGGAAACCAACAAAGACGGCGTCTTCGCCGTGGGGGATGTGACGGAAAAATTCCTCAAGCAGGTAGCCACCGC
>QKAI01000296.1 GCA_003246505.1 Spirochaetaceae bacterium
GCTGGTTCGCGGACCATACCACCGGAAGCGACAGGATAATGGCCGATGAGGTCAGAAAAAAACGTCTGAACGTCAATTGACCCATGGGGCTACGGCGCAACCCCTTCTGTGTCCTCAGGGGCTTCCATATCTTGGGTCAGGATATCCTCGGCGTTTTCCCGATCATCCTTCTTCTGTTGCCTTCTTGCCAGTTTCTCTTTCTTTTTGCTCTGTTTTTCCAATTCCCTCTTTCTTTTCTCATAGCCGTAATTCGTCTTGCCCATCTTACCTCCAAAAAAAAAGGTCACAAAGATGTGACCTTCTGCTAATCAAAATGAAAAAACCGCAGCCTTAACGTCTGTCAGGTCTCGATTCGGAAATGTTCACCTTAAGATTTCTGCCAAGGACTTCCTTCCCGTTGAGGGCGGATATCGCCTGAGCTGCGGATTCGCTATCGGCCATTTCGACAAATCCAAATCCCTTGGAACGGTTTGTGTCCCTGTCGGAAATGATTCTCGCCGATTCAACCTTACCGAATTCCTCAAAAAGATTTTGAAGATCCGCTTCTCTCACGTCCCAGCTGAGGTTTCCCACATAGATATTACTAGACATTTTGTCTCCTATCGCCGGATTCAACCGGCTTTGTTAATCAAGAGAATAATTCGAAATAATAAATTGATGCGGAAAAGGCAACAGGAAACTGAAAGTGGCTACGATCGGAATCTTATATTCAATAACGGATCAAAAAATAACTGAAATAGTCTTGCTTGTGCAATCAACTTATCCCAGATGGAATTTAATGTCAATAGCAACCCCTATTCCCTTCCGTAAGTAAAGTGTACAAAGGAGGCGCTGTCCCGGGGAAGAGATAGTTTTTTTTGAAAACTATCTCTTTGCAGAGGCACATATTTAGTATAAGATATTGTCGAATGAGATCATGGGAAAAGCAAACCCGACCTCCTGTCTCCTATGAAATCCCAACTGGTCCTCATTCTATTTCTGTCTAATAAAACTGTTTCACGTAAAAAAAGGAGATAACAATGTCTGACGTTCAAATCGGCGTAAACGAGAAGCCGGAATTGAAGCACTGGATACCCCTGAGTATTCAGCATGTCTTCGCCATGTTCGGCGCCACCATCCTGGTTCCCATACTTACGGGCCTGAGCCCCACCACGGCCCTCTTTACCGCCGGCGTGGGAACCCTGCTTTACATTCTAATCACTAAGGGAAAGGTCCCCGCCTTCCTGGGATCCTCCTTCGCCTTTATCGCCCCGCTCATCGCCATCTCCAGTTCCGCCGATTTCGGTGTGGCCTACGCCATGGGCGGCGCCTTCGCGGCGGGTCTTTTCTACTGCATCATAGCCCTGATCATCGGCCGCTTCGGCATCGCCTGGATGGACCGGGTGCTGCCCCCGGTGGTCATCGGATCGGTCATCATTGTCATCGGTCTGAACCTGGCCCCCACCGCCATGGATATGGCCATGACCGGCGGTTCGGGCACCTACAGCCTGGCCTATTTCTCCATCGCCCTGGTCACCCTGGCCATCGCGGTTGTCTCCTCCATCGTCCTGAAGGGGTTCTTCAACGTCATCCCCATTCTCCTGGGCATCGTGGGGGGCTATGTCTTTACCCTGGTCATGGGGGCTTTCTTCCCCGCCTACCACCTGATCGACTACACCGGGGTCAAAGAGGCGGCCTGGATCGGCTTCGCTAAATTCTCCCTTCCCAAGTTCCATTGGGTACCCATGCTTACCTTCCTCATCGTCTCCCTGGCTACCATGGCGGAACACCTGGGTGACACCCTGGTTCTGAGCAAGGTCGTGGGCAGGGATTTCTACAAGGATCCCGGTCTTCACAGAACCCTGGCGGGCGACGGTATCGCCACGGCGGTGGCCTCCCTTTTCGGCGGACCCCCGAACACCACCTACGGCGAAAACATCGGCGTCATGGCCATCACCCGGGTCTACAGCGTCTGGGTCATCGGCGGGGCGGCGGTCATCGCGGTGGTCCTCTCCTTCATCCAGAAGTTCGGCGCCCTGATCCAGACCATACCCGTTCCCGTCATGGGCGGCGTGAGCATGATGCTCTTCGGGATCATCGCCTCCGCCGGTATCCGCACCGTGGTGGAAAGCGGCGTCAACTACGGGGAGAAGCGTCACCTGACCATCTCCTCGGTCATCCTGGTCGTGGGCATCGGCGGCGGCATGATCCAGTTCCCCCTGGGCGGCGGCCTGAACTTCGAACTGGGCGGCGTGGCCCTGGCCGCTGTGGTGGGCATCATCCTCAACCTGATCCTGCCCCGCTCCCTGGACGATATCCCCGAGGAAACCGCGGAAGAGATGATCCAGGACGGATTGAAGAAGTAGCTTTTCACTAAAGCGATTTTACAGCTCCTGCGGAGGTCCTCTGCGGGAGCTTTTTTTCTTTCTTTCCTTAATAAACCGTGTAAAAACCGTGTAAAACCGAGGTTTGATCACTTTTTTATTCAGAATTCCCATCGGAATTCCCATTTCAGCTCGGATGCCTATAGTGTGGACCGGAAAGGGAACGTTGTTCTCAGCTGGTTTAGGAAAAGCGGC
>QKAI01000184.1 GCA_003246505.1 Spirochaetaceae bacterium
GTGAAGGTGGGCCCGGAGCTTCTGGGCCGGGTCATCAACGCCCTGGGCGAGCCGGTTGACGGCAAGGGTCCCATCCGGGCGGAACAGAAGAATCCCCTGAACGCCCTTCCCCCCGATCCGATGAAGAGGCCCATGATCCATGAGCAGATCGAAACGGGGATACGGGTCATCGACTCCCTGGTTTCCGTGGGCAAGGGCCAGAGAATGGGTATATTCGCCGGCTCCGGAGTGGGCAAATCCACCATCCTGGGCATGATCGCCCGGAATACCTCCGCCGACATAAACGTGATCGCTCTCATAGGGGAACGGGGCCGCGAGGTCCGGGAATTCCTGGAAAACGATCTGGGGGAGGAGGGCTTGAAAAGGTCGGTGATCGTGGTTTCCACCAGCGATTCACCCGCCCTGTCCCGGATCCAGGGGGCTTTCGCCGCCACGGCCATCGCCGAGTATTTCCGTGACCAGGGGAAGGACGTGATGCTCCTCTTCGATTCGGTCACCCGCTTCGCCATGGCCCAGAGGGAGGTGGGGCTCGCCATCGGGGAACCCCCCTCCACCCGCAGCTATCCCCCCTCGGTCTTTACGCTGCTGCCCCGGCTCCTGGAGAGGACGGGCACCAGCGACAGGGGAACCATCACCGGGTTCTACACCATCCTGGTGGAGGGGGACGACATGGACGAACCCATATCCGATGCGGTCCGGGGGATTCTCGACGGCCACCTGGTCCTTTCGCGCACCCTGGCCAACCGGTACCACTATCCCGCGGTGGACGTGCTGGCCTCCGTATCCCGTCTCACCAATAAGATCGTTTCCACCAAGGTCCTGGAAAACATCGGACGCATCCGCCACATCATGGCGGTCTACCACGAGAAGGAGGACCTGATAAGCCTGGGGGCCTACGTGAAGGGTTCCAGCCCGGAAGTGGATCTGGCCATAAAAAAGAATGAAGAGATCAACCGCTTCCTGCGCCAGGAGATCAAGGAGAAGACACCCCTTAGGGATGTTTTCCGCCGGCTCGGGGAACTGGCGGACAATCCCATGACCGAAGAGGAGCTCCAGGATGAAGTCCTTTCGATTTTCGCTTGAATCGGTTCTGGAATACCGCCGGGACATCGAGGAGGAGTGGGAGATCCGCCTGGCCAAGGTGAACGGGGAGTATAACCGCATCGCCCTGGATATCGAGCGGGTGGACCGGGACGCCCGGGACGCCCTGGACGGCGGCTCCCGCGCCGCCGGCGGTGAGGAGGCCCATGCCTGGGGCCTTTACCGGTGGAGGCTGGAATCGCAGAGGCTGCAGCTGACCCGGGCCCTGGCCGCCAAGGACGAGGAGAGAGCCCGCATCAGGAAGAGATTCCTGGAAGCCACCCGGGACAGGAAAATCATCAGCCGACTGAAGGAAAAGAAAATGGAAGAGTACAGAAAGTATCTGATCAAAGAGGAGATCAAGCGCCTGGATGATCTGTCCGCGTCCAAATCCGTCACGGAGGCCTCCCTATGAGCAGCCGACCCGGTGGAATTTTCAAGGTGATTTTTCTCCTCCTCCTCCTGGCGGTGGTCGTGGTGGGGGGGCTTCTCTGGTTCGACTACCTGGGCATAGTGGATACGGGGGAGAGCCTGCTCTTCGTACGTAATTTGATGGGCATCGCCCCCAAGGAGGATCTTACCTCCCTGGAGGACAGCCCCTGGCTCCTGGACGAGGAGAGGCTCAAGAAGCGCCAGCAGGCGGTGGACCTTCAGATGGAAGAGGTGCGTTCCGCCCAGGATGAGCAGCTGGTGAGAAACAATGAGCTGCTCCAGTGGTCGGAAGAACTGTCCCAGAGGGAAAAAGCTGTGAGCGAAAAAGAAAATTCCCTTAATGAGGCCTTAAAAATGTACGACAATAAAAATGCGAACCTGGAACAGATGGCCACCTATTGGGGCGGCATGAGCCCGGATAACGCGGTAGCCATAATGAACAGTATGGACAGTCTTGACGTGGTGGATGTTCTGCGCACGTCGGAACGGCTGGCCCGGGAAGCGGGTGAAGCCTCCCTGGTCGCCTACTGGATTTCAAAGATGGAACCGGACAGGGCTGCCGAAATCCAGAGACTTATGACCAGGGAAGCGGAGGAATAGGAACTTCCTCCAGGAGGTGCTATGACAGCTGTTAAAGGAATTGAATTGTTTCCCCTCAGGGAAGACACTGTCGATTCCTCCCTAGAGGTTAAGGACAAGAGCGAGCCCTCTCCCTTCGACAGGCTTCTTGAAAAGAAGGACCCCGTCGAAGATGAGCCGGCGAGGCTTATGAAGCCGGAAAAAACGGAAGCCCCCGTTCAGGCCCGGGTCTATTCGGCGAAGAAAATCGCCGCCCTCATTCAAACGGCGAAGGAAGAGGGGCTGGTGAAGGAAGGGATCAGACCGGACTTCGCTGCCCTCGGCAGAAAAGCCGCCCCGCAGATAGGCAGGGACGAGGGGAATTTTCGCAAAATCCAGATAATCAAAACGGCCTATCCCGCCGCAAAGAGCAGGGTCGGGAAGGAGGAGAATATCCCCGAATTGATATCCCGTTTCCTCAAGGGGG